>CAMLKS010000084.1 GCA_946480675.1 uncultured Bacteroidota bacterium | reverse complement strand
AAAGCATCGGGCATATCCAGGATACGCGGTACATTGTGCATACCAGCCAGGTAGGGCGACATGCGCAGGTGCTGCACATGTATGGCATCAAAAGCATCTGCAGCCAGCACTTCATTTATTTTTTTGCGCATGGCTGCAGACCTGAAATATAATACCTGCAAGGGCAGCCTGCTCCATAATGCGGAAAGGCAGTTGAGTGCAGAACGCCACTTGGGCAGGTATATAAAATGTACTTTGGTAAATATCTTCTCAAGCTCTGCCTTGTATTGCAGGTCTTCCTCTGTTTGCGCAAAGGTGAGCAGGTGCAATTCATGCCTGCCCGCAAGCCGGCGGGCAAGGTTATATATCTTGAGCTTATCGCCACGATAAGGCGGATAAGGCACACGATTGGCTAAAAAGAGAAATTTCAAAACGGCAGTTAACTTTAAAGCAAGGTACTATTTAAGTATTTCGTGTCCCAGCTTATCGCGCTTGGTTTGCAGGTAAAATTCGTTGTGTTTGTTAGGCACTATTTCTATCGGCACATTTTCTACTATTTCCAATCCATAGCCCAGCAAGCCTGCACGTTTGCGCGGGTTATTGGTCATCAGGCGTATTTTAGAAATACCTAAATGGCGCAGTATCTGCGCACCTACACCATAGTCGCGCTGGTCGTTCTTAAAGCCCAGCGCCAGGTTGGCATCCACCGTATCCACACCTTCTTCCTGCAGTTTATAGGCTTTCAGTTTATTGAGCAAGCCTATGCCACGGCCTTCCTGGTTCATATACAGCACCACACCTTTGCCTTCTTCTTCTACCATTTCCATGGCTTTCTGCAGTTGTTCACCACAGTCGCAGCGCAGGGAATGCAGTATATCGCCCGTGAAGCAAGAGCTATGCACGCGTACCAGTACGGGCTCATCTTTATCCCAGGTACCTTTTCTAAGTGCCAGGTGTTGCTCACCGGTATTTTTCTGCCTGAAGGCTACCAGTTCAAAGTCGCCATGTTTGGTAGGCATCTGCACACGTACTTCTTCCTCTACCAGGCTTTCGGTACGTAGTCGGTATGCTATCAGGTCTTTTATCGAGATTATTTTCAGGTCGAATTTCTTAGCTATCTCCATCAGCTCCGGCAGGCGGGCCATGGTACCATCATCGTTCATTATTTCTACCAGCACACCTGCAGGCTCAAAACCGGCAAGACGTGCCAGGTCTACCGTAGCCTCTGTGTGGCCCGAACGGCGCAGCACCCCCTCGCTACGTGCACGCAGCGGGAAGATATGGCCGGGGCGGCCCAGGTCTTCCGGTTTGGTACTCGGGTCTATCAGCGCTTGTACCGTTTTAGCACGGTCGTGTGCCGATATACCCGTGGTGCAACCCTGTCCTATTAAATCTACCGATACCGTAAACGGTGTTTGGTGCAATACGGTATTATCTTCCACCATCAGGTTCAGCTTCAGCTCGTTGCAGCGCTCCTCTGTAATAGGGGCGCAAATCAGGCCACGGCCGTGCTTCGACATGAAGTTGATTATTTCGGGGGTAACATTACGTGCAGCAGTTACAAAATCGCCTTCATTCTCGCGGTCTTCATCATCTACCACTATCAGCAATTTGCCGTTCCTCAGGTCCTCCAACGCAGATTCAATTGTATCTAACATTATAAATAATTCAAAAGTAAAAATTCAGATAAATCGTCCTTGATTCCTCTAATTATCTGCAAATTTACAACCAATTGCATGTAAATACGATATACACTTATTGATATTGCCGATGATACCCGATGAAACGGTAAATATCCGGTATAAAATGATGTAAATGGTTGATTTAGCGCGATAAAAGCGCTTCAACTTTTCGGTTCAGTGTAGCGGCAAGCGCAGTTGCATCATACCTATCACGAATAAGTGCCGCGGCAGCATGGCCTATAGCAGCCGCTTGTGTTTTATTACTTAACACCCAACTTACTGCATCGGCAAATGCCTGTGGCGTATCAGCCAGCAGGTAGTGCGAGCCTGCTACGGCTGATATACCCTGCATGCCTATATTAGTACTGACAACCAGCTTGCCGGCAGCCATAGCTTCTAATGTCTTTACTCTGATACCGCCACCAGACAACAGCGGGACCAGCAGTATCTTTTTATCGGCTATAAACGCGGCAGCATCGGCCACTTCACCGGCACAAGTGATGCCATCGGCCTGTACATCAAAATAACGCCGGGGCATATGGCGGCCTGCAAAGTGAAACGTAAAATCAGGTTGTTTCTGTTTTATCAATGGCCATACCTCAGTTATAAACCAGTCGATGGCCTGCTGGTTGGGCAACCAATCCATAGCACCTATATGATAGCCCGCCCACACTGCATCCAGCTGTTGCTTTATCTTATCTATAGCTATACCAAAAGGAATGGTGAATACTTGCTGAGCATCGGCATGTTGCTTTACCACCGCAGCATCTACCTCTGTTATGGGTAGCAGCAGGTCATATTGTTTCCATACTTTCTCTTCATAATGCTGCATCCTCTGCGACAGCGTTTGCAGGTACCCGCGTTTTATAGGATTGCCTGTTTGCATCGCCAGCCTTTGCCATATCTGCCATTCTATATTGTGCAGGCGCAGTATAGTTTTAGCATGCGAATGTTGTTTTATCAATGGCAAATAAGAAGAAAGGAACACACTCTCTACCTGCACCGCATCGGGTTGAAATTGTTTTAATACCGCAGTCAGTTTATCGGCAAAAGCCTGTGTGTAAAAACGCGCTGCATGTTCCGGCTCTTTGCTAAACAACAGATTCTTTACTGCTCCTGCAATCGTGATGCTGTTATCTACATCCACTGTTTCAAATGCATACAGATCTGTATAAATGGTGCTCAGCACTGTGCCTTCCACCCTATGCCTGCTGGTGTTCATAGACAGCAGGTACACTTCCCAACCTTGCTGCTTGTAACCTTGTATTATGGCATGCATGGCAAGGTTGCCACCATCATTCAATGGGTATGGCACACGGTTGGTAAGTATCAATATTCGCTTGCGGTGCATATATAGCCATGAAATAAACGCCGCACAGTTGCGTTTTATTTCTACGGTTGCAAAGAAACCATATTTCGTCCATAACACATAAAAGCTGTATTTTGGCAACCGTAAGTCAATGAAAAGAGCCACCCGCATAGTTTTCACCGTTACTAACGATCTGAATTATGACCAGCGCATGATACGTATCTGTACCACGCTGGCAGATGCGGGGTATGATGTCACTATCGTTGGCTTCAGGAAAAAAGACAGTAAGCCGCTGGCACAGCGTCCTTATAAACAGGTAAGGCTGCCTATCATTGCAGAGAAAGGCAAGCTGCTGTATGTAGACTTCTGGACCAAGCTCTTTTTCTTCCTTCTTTTCAGGCCGGCAGACATCATGTGCTGTATAGACCTTGATACCATACTGCCGGTTTATTTCGCATCGGCCATCCGCAGAAAGAAACGGGTGCATGATGCGCATGAACTATTTGTAGAGCTGAAGGAAGTCATATCTCGTCCTTCCATTTCCCGTATGTGGAATGCGATAGCCAACTTTGCCGTACCGCGTTTTCCGCATGGATACACGGTGGGTGCGGGCATTGTAGCAGAGCTAAAAAAGCGCTATGGTGTGGACTATGCCTTAGTGCGAAATATTACAGTACTGAAACCCTTAGCTATTCCTGAAAAAAAAGAGAAGTACATCCTGTACCAGGGTGCTGTAAACGTAGGCCGCCGATTCGAGCAGGTAATACCTGCAATGAAATATGTAGATGCTCCACTCATTATTTGCGGTGCAGGCAATTTTTATGATGAAGCCATCGCCATCATGAAGGAACATAAGCTGGAACATAAAATCACTTTTAAAGGCTATGTGCCACCAGAAGAACTGAAACAATATACCATCAATGCATGGGTTGGCATTACCCTGTTTGAAGACACCAGCCTTAGCAATCGCCTGTCTCTGGCCAATCGTTTTTTTGATTATATGCACAATGGCGTGCCGCAGATATGCAATAAGTACGAAGAGTATGAGTATGTGAACAGCGAATTTGAAATAGCCACCCTCATTGCCGACCCAACTCCAGAAAACATTGCAGCGGCGTTGAATAGGCTGCTGCACGATGAGCCGTATCACCACCAACTGCAACAAAACTGCCTGCCAGCCCGCGAAAAATATTGCTGGCAGCACGAAGCGAAAACATTACTCGACTTTTACGATAACCTTGCCAAAGCATAAGCTACATATTATATCGTTTGATGTACCCTATCCGCCTACTTATGGCGGGGTGATAGATGTATTTTATAAACTGAAGCACCTGTACGAAGCAGGCGCAGAGATATACCTGCATTGCTTTGAATATGGCCGTGCCCATAGCGAACAGCTGCAGCAATATTGTAAAGAAGTGTGGTATTATCCCCGTAAAACAGGTTTAGCTGGCATTTCGTTTAGCAAGCCATATATCGTCAATTCGCGCCGCAGTGATTTATTATTGCAGCGACTCATAGAAATAGATGCCCCCATCCTCTTTGAAGGGGTGCATACTACTTATTATATCAACCATCTATCGTTAGCGCAAAGGCAAAAGGCCATCCGCAATCACAATGTGGAATGGGACTATTACAGGCAATTAGGCAACAAGGAAGGTGAACTGTTTAAGAAAATGTTTTTCAGAACAGAGTCAAGGCTACTGAAACGCTATGAAGAACAATTAAATGCCGCTAATGTATTCCTACCGCTATCCATGGCAGATGCTGGCTACTTTGAAAAACTATACCCGAAAGCCGTTACGCAATTCATTGCGCCATTTCATCCATATGAAAAGGTGAATAGCAAAACAGGCACAGGCACTTATTGCTTATATCACGGCAATCTCTCCCACCCTGAAAACATAGAAGCCGCTTTGTTTTTAACACAACAGGTATTTAGTACTATAGATACGCCACTCATCATAACCGGTAGCAACCCGGATGAAAAAGTAGTGGCTGCCTGCAGTGCTTTGCATAATTGCCGGTTGGTAGCCAACCCCGATGATGCTACCATGCGGCAACTGATACAGGAGGCACAAATACATGTGTTGCCTACCTTTCAGCCCACAGGCATGAAGCTGAAACTGCTCTATGCCTTATTTAATGGCCGCCATGTACTGGTGAATGCTAACATGCTGAACGGAACGGGACTGGATAGGCTTTGTCATATAGCACTATCTGCTCAAGACTTTGTAGCTGACATCAGGAAACTAATGCATGTTCCGCTAACAGAAAACGACATTACACACCGTAATGCCGCTTTGCTAAAAGACTATGATAATCGGCACAATGCCGAAAAAATGCTTACATACCTGCAGGTGTAATTTCTTTTATCCCCCCCTGCTCTATACGCACCACACGCGCGGGATATTTATGAATGATAGTATAATCGTGCGTAGCCATAATAAATGCAGTATGGTTATCGCGGCAGATGTTGAATAAAAGTTGCATGATTTCATCTGTAGTATCCGGGTCCAGGTTTCCCGTGGGCTCGTCTGCAATGATGAGTTTAGGATTGTTCAGCAATGCCCGTGCAATATCTACCCTTTGCTGTTCCCCACCCGACATTTCATGCGGCATTTTAAAGCCCTTTCCTCTCAGGCCTACTTTATTTAGTACGTTTTCTATCTTCTCTTTCATCAGCACCTTGTCTTTCCAGCCGGTGGCGGTCAGCACAAATTCCAGGTTATCATGCACATTACGGTCTGAAAGCAGCCTGAAGTCCTGGAACACGATACCCAGGTTACGGCGCAACAATGGTACTGTTTTCCATGAAAGGTCCTTCAGGTTAAACCCTGCCACATTCCCCTCTCCTTCTTTCAGGTACAAGTCGCCATACATTGTTTTCAAAAGGCTCGATTTACCACTACCGGTCTTACCTATCATGTATACAAACTCACCTTTATTTACCTCGAAATTCACATTGCTAAGTATCAGGCTTTTGCCCTGGTAAATGTTTGCATTACGTAAATAAACTATCCTGGTATCGCTCATCTTTATAATAGCCTTTGATAACAAAAATAACGGTAAACCACCGCAAAGCACGAATATAAAAAGATAAAAAGAAATACCCCCGATAAACGGGGGTATTTACTCAGTTTTATGAATACTGTAAGAATTAGCGAACTACTAATTTCTCAGTTTGTACCTGGTTACCCATTACTACCTGTACAATATAGATACCTTTTACCTGGATAGATTCAGCAGGTATTTCTATGCTGTTTACAGCGTTGTTCAGTACTTGTTGTGTTTTGTAAACCACTTTACCTGTAATATCTGTAACTACTACGTTAGCAGCTGTACCTGTAGTATTCGTTTTAACAACTACAAAGGCATTAGCTGTAGTTGGGTTAGGCGTTACAGCGATGGTATTTCCTTTCACCAGTGTGTTCACACCCAGAGGGAATGTACTAACGTTGATACGGTCGATATAGTAATCATTACCCAGCGCCATATTAACGAATGTATTATAATCGATAGATGGTTTGTACCTGAAGCGGAAGTACACCCTGCCGGTACGTGCAGCTGTCGGGATGTTAAGGCTCTTCAGATCCCAGTCACCTTGATATTGCGGAGCATAACGGTCGCTGTATGTACCTTTATTAACCAGGTCGCCCTTTGTAAGATTAGCCATCGGAGTCCATGTACTACCACAGGTGGTAGAATAAGATATCTCTAATGAATCTTTTATCAAACCGGCATCAGCACTGCGGTAAGCGCCTGAATACATAAAGTTCAGGTTACAATCACCGCTAATATCGCTTAGGTCGAAAGCAGGGGTAAAGAAATCATCCACATCTTTAGACAAAGAAGTTACATTTTGTCCGGAGATACTTACAGAACCTGCAGCACCAACAAAAAATTCAGGGTATTCACGAGCATCATAGCCACGGTAAACTATACTTGTATTGTCATAATATCCCCTGTCTGCCAGTTCCCATTTAAAGTCGTTATTGTAATAGTTGAATATCGGCCATTTTTCAATATCGTTACCTTCTTTATTAAACTCCTGGTATGTGATACCGGTTTTAACATCTATCTTATAGTTAGGGTCTGCCGCATACACATTGGTACGTGTAATAGTAGAATCACCTGAATTATTACCTGTCGCTTTCAATGTTACAGTCATCCATCCCGGCGTTTGTGTTTTAACGCTAACACTGCCATTATTAGCTGTAGTTGCAGTGCCTGGGGTAGTAGTACCACTGAATGCCCACTCTATGTTACCGGCAGAGATGGTATCGCGCCAGCTCCTGTCTTTAAAGTTGAATAGCAAAGTGTCGTTAGCACACAGGAAATAAGATCTTTCCTGAGAAAAGCCGGCTACCTTTTCAACAGAATAGTCCGGAACAGGTTTCAGGTCTGGTCTCGCTACAAGGTCCTGCGATGCATCCATTACACCTGTTGCCACCAGGTTGCTGATAGTTGTCAGATTATTACGGTTTCCAACAGAAGTTTTCAGTGCCATACGCATCCTGTCCACCTGCATGTGTGTAAACATAGAAGGACAGTCTGCGTAATCCATAATGTTTTGAACATTTGTAGTGTCAGGATAATCTGCAGTTACCGCAGCGGTACCTGCGCCATATGTTTTCTGATAACCGGTAGCGCATGTAGTATCATACAATACAATATTCAAACCACAGTTTCCAGCGCTTGCAGGGCCTGCCGCCCCCCCGGTACTAAAGTGACCTGTAGTCGGCGGTGTATCATCTACATCATCATCACCACACTCTGTACTTACGCCTTTGTTATTATTGCTCCATGGGTGCAGCAGGTTCAGGTAGTGGCCAATTTCGTGCTCATATGTTTTGTTCTTATCCAGAAACTCAGCCCCGCCGATGATACCATCGGTATATGGTTGCCCTGCCGCAGAAGCCGGGAATGTAGAATATGCCGCTACCACACCGGAACTGATACCACGTCCTATAAAGCGTATCAGCCATATATTCAGGTATCTGTTTGGTGCCCACAGGTCAAACTTTGCCTGGTCGTCACCACCTTTTGTCAGGTAAGAATGATAACGAGTAATACCTTTGGTTGGATTACCCACCGGGTCTTTTGTTGCCAGGCGGAACTGTATCTTCGGGTTACCAATATAAGGAACAAACGGAGCTATAACATTTGACAGTTCGCTGTTCTGCTTCCTATAGGTCACGTTCATGTTATCTATCCATTGGTAGATATCATTGTCGGATATATACTCCGTACCATAATCATGCACAATATGCACCACTATAGGAATATAGACATTTGCGTAATTTGAGTCTTTCGAGGGTGTGTACGGATACTGTGTAAGCGCTGCAGTATTGCTGAAATATTTTCTTGCAATCTCCGCCTTAAACTCCTTGTTCAGCAAATCCTGATAAGTAGCTATCTGCGGATACTGCTTAACCATCTCATTA
>CAMLKS010000083.1 GCA_946480675.1 uncultured Bacteroidota bacterium | reverse complement strand
GTCCGCTTCTATTGGTATTTACCGATGTAGCTCCTTTAGCATTATTGCTATTCCCGGTGCCGCCGCCGTTAACCCTATTCCTCTTATTTACATCTGTATTTCTACTTTTAGTTGCATTACCGTTACTACTCGTTCCTGTTGCCTTACTTGTATTTGCAGGCTTTTTACTGTTAACGGTGCCGGTGTTTGCATGCTCGCCATTTGTGTTACCTATATTACCGCCAGCATGTAGAGCATCCTTATCTTGATCCCCATCTTTATTATCGGGGGCTTTTTCTATCCCTGCTTCAGCCGCTCCTATATTGCCTGTGTTTATTTTGTTTCTTTTTGTTTCTTCTTTTTCCGGCTGAGCGTTTTTGTTTCCTCCATTTGCCATTGCTTCGGTATCCGAAACTTCAGGGTTAAAAGTGTTGGCATTAATATCCGGCTCGTTTCCTACTGCTGATGGCGCTATTTCTTCCATCCTTGTGTGCTTAGTAGCCTTTTCAGAAGCAGCATTTTTAATTATATAAAATAGCAACGTACCCACTACCACAGCAGCAATAAGATACCACAGCCATTTATACGATGGCTTCGGAGTGTGTGTATCTGTTAAACGACTGTCAAGGGCAGCCCATACTTCAGCCGGTGGCTGCTCGGTATAGTCACCTAAACCTTGTTTAAACAGTTCGTCAATATTTTTCCTGCTTTCTTCCATTAATGTTTGTTACTACATATTTCTTGTTATCTTTTCTTTTAGCCTTCTTCTGGCATCATTCAAGTGCCACCTGCTGTTTATTTCTGTTATTCCAATATGCTCTGCTATTTCCTTGTGCGAGAAATCTTCAAACACATATAAATTGAAAACAGCCCGCTGTGTATCCGGCAACTCGTGTATAAGGGCCAGCAATTCTTTGTAAGACAGCTTATTAAGCCCTGAATCTTCAATAAGCGGGTTATAATCTTCCACGCTATTTGTCACAATCACTTCATGCTTCACATTTTGTCTTATATGGTCCGTTATCACATTCAACACTATCCTGCGCATCCAGCCTTCAAACGAACCCTTAAAAGAATACTGCTCGAGCCTGGTCAGTATTTTATAAAAAGCATCATTCAATACTTCTCCTGCCAACTGCTGGTTGTATAGATATCTTCTTACCACTCCGTATAAAAATGGAGCATAGGCATCATAAAGTTGTTTCTGGGCGGTCCTGCTACCCTTCAGGCAATTGTTTATTAGTCCGGGAAGGGAATCCCCGGTTGGCATAGGCTTATCATGCTGACCTTGTATGTTATGGTGATCAGTCAAAATAACGTGTAGAAATATTCAAATAGCGTAGGTTTTCTCTCTTTGACGTAAATAACACAATAAATGTTAGTACCACAATAAGAAACATTTGAATTTATTTTTTCATAACATGTTTGCATCCGAATGCCCTATTAACATTTAATTCATCTTTAGTTAACGCAGCAGACATGTTGGCATAACACACTAAGACCACTTTTGCGAGTACAAACCACTTTGACATATATGAAAAAAAGATTACTCACAGGTGGCTGCCTGGCACTGGCAGCTATGGCCAATGCGCAGCTCGTTACCGGGCCCAGCTCATCGCAAACCTCGTTTTTAACTAACTCGCTGCCTGACGTTAAGATAACTTCTATACTATCGGTAGGCGATGTAGTAAATGGCTACAGGATGGTGGGCTTACCGGATGGCTCGGGCGCTTTCGATAATGGCGATGGTACGTTCACATTCGTTCTGAACCACGAAATAGGTGATGCATCAGGCGTTGTAAGGGCACATGGTTCAAAAGGTGCATTCGTGTCTAAATGATCATCAACAAATCTGACTTACGCGTTATCAGCGGTGGAGACCTTACGCAGCGCGTTCACCTTTGGGATGTTGCTACTTCATCTTATGTAGCATACTCTGTAGCCAACCCAATGACAAAAGGTATGGGCCGTTTCTGTTCCGGCGACCTGGCTGCACCTACTGCTTATTATAATGCTGCAACAGGTAAAGGCACGCAAGCACGCATCATGATGAATGGTGAAGAAACAGGTAGCGAAGGCCGCGCTTTCGCACACGTTGTTACCGGTGCTACCGCAGGCAATACATATGAGCTGCCTTACCTGGGTAAATTCTCATGGGAAAACTCTGTTGCTAACCCAAGACCCAGTGATACTACTATTGTTATGGGTATGGATGATGCTTCCCCTACCGGCCAGGTTTATCTGTATGTAGGTACTAAGAAAAATACCGGTCTGGACATAGAGAAAGCGGGGTTGACAGGTGGTAAACTGTATGGCATAGCTATCACAGGCCTGGCAATGGAAACAACTGCCGGTATACCTGCTCCTGGTACAGCATTTACATGTATCGATATGGGTACCGTTTATAACACTACAGGCGCTACATTGAACACAAACAGCAACAACCTGGGTGTTACAGGTTTCCTACGCCCTGAAGATGGTGCATGGGACCCTCAGAACCCATCAGATTTCTACATACTGACTACCAACACTGTTACTGCTTCAGGTGGCAAAAGCCGTCTGTGGAGGTTACGATCTAATGACATCAGCAACCCTGCAGCAGGTGGTACAGCTACCGTATTGCTGGAAGGTACCGAAGGTGCTGAGATGATGGATAACATGACTATCGACAACTGGGGCCACATCCTAATACAAGAGGACGTAGATAACAACGCGCGCCTGGGCAGAACATGGCAGTACACTATAGCTACGGATGCACTTGTAGAAATTGCTTCTCACGATGCTACACGCTTTGTAACCGGTGGTGCTAACTTCCTGACACAAGATGAAGAGGCTTCTGGTATGATCGATGCACAAGAGATATTAGGTCCTGGCATGTTTATCGGTGTTGATCAGGTACACTCTTCAAATGGCGTTACTTCAATAGCAAGTGAAGTAGTAGAGAACGGCCAGATATTTGCATTGTTCAACCCTGATAGCTACAAAGCTAACCCAGAAGTAAGTATCAGCGGCAACAGCAATACTATCAACAAAGGCGATAACACACCAAGCACTGCTGATAATACAGACTTCGGCAATATCACCGTAAACGCTACTGCTACAAAAACTTTCAGCATTCAGAATGCCGGACCGGGTAAACTGACCGTAAAGGGTATCAACATTAGCGGTGTAAATACAAGTGAGTTTACATTGATAACACCTCCAACATTCCCACTGGCTCTTGATTCAGGAAAAGCTCAAACAATCACTGTGCAGTTTGCACCAACAGCAGTAGGTCTGCGCACTGCTACTGTCAACGTTAGCAACAACGACTTCAACGAAGGCAGCTATGACTTCGCAGTACAAGGTGTTGCGCTGAATTCAGTTGGCATTAATGCTGTAGATGGTTCATCTTTTGTGAAACTGTATCCTAACCCGACAGGTGATGCTACCACTGTTTCTTTAACACTGAAAAAAGAAGAAAAAGTGATCATCAACCTGATAGACCTGAACGGCAAAGCTGTAGCCCCTACTATAGTTAACCAATTCAGGGCAGGTGAGCAAAACGTTGTTCTGAATACATCAACTGTTCCAAGCGGTATCTACTTCGTTCAGATAGAAGCAGGTTCAGTAGTAACAAGAACAAGACTGGTAGTAGCGCACTAAGTAATTGTTCATAAAAAGTTTACCCAAACAAGGGTGCGTGCATATGTAGCGCACCCTGTTTGAATTTTAAGCACAATCTAATATTTCATCGTTTTGTTATGAATAAGAAGTACATACTCATTCTTTTCCTTGCAGGTATTGCTATCTTCTATTCTTTTCGCAATACGGCTACACAGCCGGATGCATATGCCAAACATTATTTACAACACTTGCAAAGTTTTAAACAGCAAGAACAAAAACTTCTGGCTCTTATAGAAGGCAGTGACTTAAGTAAACCTGCTGATGTAGCGCACATTAAACAGGAAATAGCTATTACCAGGCTTTCCATGAAATCGATGGACTATTGGCTGCGCTACCTGGACCCCCTGGCATATAAGAAAATAAACAGCCCACTACCTGTAGAGTGGGAAACTGAAGTGTTTGAAAAGTTTGAGAAACCCTATAAACGTGAAGGCGCAGGTTTGACCCTTGCAGAATTGTACCTTGACGAAGAGCATATCACAAAAGATTCTCTCAAATCGCTGATAACGCAATCTATTGCCGTCTTTGAAACTTACGGTGCTGACTCGATTACAAGCCAGCTGAATACATACCACCACTTTTACCTTTGCAACCGTCTGTTTCTTTTAAACCTGGCTGCCATATATACTACAGGTTTTGAATGCCCGAATACAGACCGCGTAATACCGGAGCTGAAACAAATGTTGGCAGATGTTGGCAATACATATAATACATTCAATGAAAGCTTTCCGGCTACACCGCTCACAGCTGAATATACACAGCTATATGCCAAAACAATAGCCTTTATAGAAACACAGCCGGAAGACTACACCAAATTCGACCACTTTACCTTCTTAAAAGAATACGTAAACCCACTGTTCACCATCAACCAGCAATTGATACGTGACTACAAAGTGATATCCAAAAACCTGCTTGACTATTCGCTGAACAAAAGCGCCGCAACCATATTCAGCAAAACACTTTACAATGGTCAAAACCCTAAAGGCATCTTCCTGCGTGTGAATGATGAAGAAGGCCTTGCTGAAATAGACCGCATTGGCAAACTGCTCTTCTACGATCCTATACTATCTGCCAATAATATGCGTAGCTGTGCGTCTTGCCACAACCCTACTGCATATTTTACCGATACCGTACTTACTACTTCACAACACTTCGACCATACTAATTTCCTACCCAGGAACGCACCGTCGCTTATCAATGTAGAGTATAACCACCTTACCATGCTGGATGGCAAACATATATCCCTGCAAAATCAAACGAAGGATGTGATATGCAATCCTAATGAAATGGGCAGCAATGAAAAAGAAGTACTGGAAAAAGTAATGAGCTGCAAGGAATACAGCAACGCCTTCAATAAGCTGCTAAAATATACACCGCAGGAAAAAGAAGTAACGATGGATCATATTGCATCTGCCATCACTTTCTACTACAGCAAATTCAGCAAATACTATTCGCCTTTTGACGCTGCTATAAATAATCATGGAACGGTTGATGCCGCTACCAAAGAAGGATTCAACCTGTTTATGAGTAAGGCACAATGCGCTACCTGCCACTTCGTGCCACAGTTTAATGGCGTGAAGCCACCGTATATTGGTTCTGAATTTGAAGTGCTGGGTGTACCGGCTGATAAGAATTTTAAAGCACTGAGCAAAGACAAGGGACGCTATGAAATAAACCCTGCGTATGAAACGGCCAATGCTTTCCGTACCGGCAGCATCCGTAATGCAGACTATACCAAACCGTATATGCACAATGGCGTGTTCAATACCATGGGCGAAGTGATAGATTTCTACAACGCAGGCGGTGGTGCAGGCAGGGGACTGCATGTAGAGAACCAGACGCTGTCTTCAGATTCACTGAAGCTGACAGTGCAGGATAAAAATCACTTGTTGAAATTCATCTCTTCACTAAATGAAAACGTCGCATTTGAATCTGCGCCTGAAAAACTCCCTTCTTCTAAAATAAAAACATTGAATAACCGCCGAGTTGGTGGATCTTATTAAGATATGAAATTGAGAAAATGGCATTTGAGTAGCATAGCCGCAGTCTTTATGATTTTCGCAGCATGCGCATCGCAAAAACAAACAGCAGTAAGGCATGAATTTCCGGAGGCTATGATAGCGCCGGTTAAAGCACAATATTTAGTGCATTGGGAAAAGGGCAAAGTGATATACGGCATTACTTGTGCTAAGTGTCACAACGTAAAAGTAGGCCGCAAAGAAATTATTCCTGATTT
Source organism: uncultured Bacteroidota bacterium (assembly GCA_946480675.1). Next base: position 2,536 of record CAMLKS010000083.1, on the reverse strand, counting down.
TACCGAAGCACAACTAGCAGGTTATAACCTGAGGCAAGGTAACGCCAAGCACGAAGATGCATTGTCAGAATCGGTAGTATCTGCGGAAGACCTGGCATTGATATATGTATTTCTAACTTATAAAAACAAAACCGGGATTCCTGTAAAGCACAGTGAAGATGATGGCAACGGCACGCATTAAAAGCATTGCAGGTTAAATGCTTATGCTTATTTTTAGCCCGCAATGCCTATTTCTAACAGCAGTATTCTCAGCATTATCCCATACAGGGTGTTACCGGCTACTACTGGCGGCCACCTTAGTATTGTAGACCTGCACAATTATATAGGCAGACATTGCCAGGATCACCTTGCAGGCACTACTGATAATGGAGATGAAGGGAGATATGCCTTCAAACTTCACCGTGTTTTTCCACCATCAGTACGCAGGTATATTCCGCTGTATAACTATACCAAATTAAAAGGGTTGGCCAAAGCATATGATGTAAAACATATTTATTGTGACCATCCTTATATGGCTATTACAGCCATTGCATTATCGCGCGCGCTGCATATACCCTGGTATATGCGCAGCCACAATATAGAATCAGAGCGCTTCAGGACACTAGGGAAATGGTGGTGGCCTATCATGCACCGTTTTGAAAGGTACACCATGCGAAAATCTAATGGCGTGTTCTTCATTACACCGGAAGATAAAGCCTGGGCTGAACAGCACTATAAGTTACCTGCTGACAAAGCACATTTTATTCCGTACGGCACCAACCTGTCTGCACCGCCCGCAGATAACACAGCTATAAAGCAGGCCCAGGCAAATGTTACAGGCATACCTGCAGATATACCATGGTTGTACTTTCTCGGCACATTTAACTATCAGCCGAATATAGATGCAGTGGTGTATTTACTAGATGAACTGATACCGAGACTGGATAAAGCGGGAAAGAAATATCACCTGTTCATAGCAGGTAAAGGATTGGATGAAAAGATAGTAAGCAGGATAAATGAAACACCTAATGTTAGCTATACCGGCTTTGTAGATGACCTGGATATATTCATCAGATCATGTGATATCATGGTGAACCCGGTGATGACTGGTGGCGGCATTAAAACGAAAGCCGTAGAAGCATTAGGCTATAATAAGATAGTAGTGAGCAGTGCCGCAGGTGCTGCAGGATTAATGAAAGAAGTATGTGCTAGCAACCTGCTTGTAACTGCAGATTATGACTGGGATGCTTTTGCGGTACAGGTAATGGCAGCAATACAACAAAAAGCTGTGATACCCCAAAGTTTTTACGATACTTATTATTGGGATAATGCTGCGAGGAAGATACTAAGTATTATGAACGGCAAGCTTACTGCCCCGCTCCGTTAAAAGCATACTGCACCAGGTTGGCGCCCATCTGCAAAGCTTCAATGTGCTTTGCATTATTGTCATTATGCACTTCGGGATCTTCCCAACCATCACCAAGGTCTGTTTCAACACTATAAAAACACACCAGCCTGCCTTTATATATCAATCCATACCCTTTGGGCGGTTTATTATCGTGTTCGTGTATCTTAGGCACTCCGTTAGTAAAGTTGAACTTCTGATGGTAGATGGGGTGAGAGAATGGTAACTCGGTAAGCTCCAACTCGGGGAATACTTGCTTTAATGCCGGCCGCACATACTGATCCATGCCGTAGTTGTCATCTATATGCAGAAAACCACCGGCTTCTAAATACTTACGCAGGTTTTGTGCCTCAGCAGGGTTCAATACCCAGCGGCCATGGCCCGTCATGTGGATGAAGGGATAATTGAATATTTCCGGGCTGCCTACCTCAACCTGCGCTTCCTGCAACGAAAATTTGGTATACAGTTGCTGGTTACAGTATGCAGCCAGGTTTTTCAATGCTGTTGGGTTTGCATACCAATCGCCGCCGCCGCCGTATATCAGCAGTGCCAGTTTCATTTGTTGTGCTCCAGCCATAGTTGGTGCCAGCAATAGTGCTAATAATATATACCTAAGCTGTTTCATTGTTTATAGTATTAAAATAAGCACAAACCATCATCGCTGCTGTTTCCGTACGCAGGCGCTGGCTCACCAGCAATATGCCTGAGAAGCCTGCCTGTTCGCACAATGTTACTTCTTCTGCTGTGAAATCGCCTTCGGGGCCTATCAATATAATGGCATCGCTACCTGCCTGCAATATTTTAGGCAGCGGTATGCGTTCCTTATCTTCTATGCAATGGCCAATGAGTTTTTGGGGCATGTCTTTATAGCGGTCTATCAGCGACTTTATAGGTTGCGGCGCCGTCAATTCAGGCAGGTAATATTGCTGCGATTGCAGCATGGCCGATACAAGAATACCTTTCCACCTATCGTGCCGTATACGTTCCTTTTCGGTGCGGGTGGTACTGAGTGGTATAATGGTTCGCACGCCCAGTTCGGTAGCTTTTTCAAGCAGCCATTCGTTGCGGCTGGTATTTTTAGTAAAGCCTACTGCCAGGTGCAACCCGACAGCAGGCTTTTCGTGAAAATCAATATTATCAACAATTACTTCG
>CAMLKS010000082.1 GCA_946480675.1 uncultured Bacteroidota bacterium | reverse complement strand
CTCATTCACGGTGCCGTTCTCATTGCAAATTTCACGCTGCCGGTATCCGGTATTTAGTGTATATTTAATATTTACCAATGGCCCCTACATGCGCTGTTATACACCTCTACTTATAGTATTAATCTGCATGCTCACGGCAGGTAAGCTGCATGCCAGCCACTATTATGGTATCGATATGTATTACACCCATATATCGGGCAATACCTACCGTGTGTCGCTGGTGGCCTTTGGCGATTGTTCGGGTGCGCAGTTCCCTACTTTTTCTACCGCGCGGCCACTGGTATATATAAAGCGTGGCGCAACTACTATACTGCAGGATTTCCTGAACCTGGAGCCACCTACAGCCGGTGTAGAGGTAACGGCGGGTTGCCCTGCCGATATGAAACGCACCAATTGTGTAGACCCAAGCAGTACGGTGCCGGGTGTAAAGAAGTTTGTGTACTCCAAGAATTTTACCCTGCCCGCCACGGCGCCCGACTGGAAGTTTGTGTACCTGGGCGAAACCGATGGCGCACCTTTGGCAGGTCGCAGTAACGGTATTACCAATGTATCGCCGCCGGGTATCATCAGCCTGGAGGCTACGCTCGATAATTCGGTGCAGCCCAATTCATCGCTGCAATTCAATAGCATCGCCACACAATTCTATTGCGTCAATATTCCCGGAGAGTATCAACCTAATGCTACAGATGCCGATGGCGACAGCCTGGTGTTTGAACTGGTGCCGGGGCTGGATGCAGGTGTGCCGGTAAACTACCTGCCCGGCTATACTGCCACCAACCCGCTGTCTGTAGCCGCGGGCACTTTTAAGTTCAGCAGCGTAACGGGGCAACTTGAGTTTACACCTAATGTGCTACAGAAATCGCTGGTGGCCTACCGTGTGTCTGAATACCGCAATGGTGTGCTGATAGGCAGCGTGATGCGCGAAATGACCATACTGGTATTGCCCTGCCCCAATAAAGCACCTGAAGGCTATATCACCAATGCCGACGGTGCTGAAATAATAGACCCGCTGACGGTGCAAACCTGCATCGGCAAGCATGAACTTAGTTTCGATATCAACCCCACCGATGCTGAAGCACATTCCATCAGCATGGTGCCCGGCACATTGCCCGAAGGTGCTACGCTAAATGTTGCTAACAATAATACAACAGAACCGAAAGGCCGCTTTGTATGGAATATGCCCGACCTGCCGTATAAGGATTACAAATTTGATGTGACCTATACCGATAACGGCTGCCCACCCAAATCGCTGACGCAAACCTATACCATACGCATACAGCCCGATACCGCATATGCCAGTGTAGAGCCTGCTACTTGTGAAGACCCTGGCCGCATCAGCATAACACCGCCTGCCAAATGGATGCCCTGGAATTTCAAACTGGTGAAAGGCGATACGCTTATTTACAGCGGGCAGCACCTACCCACAACGGTATGGCAAAACGTTTTGGAGAAAGGAAAATATACCATGCAGGTTACCAACGAAATAGGCTGCTATAGCGATGTGGAGGTAAGGGTGCCATCTACCTGCTATGTGGCCGATATACCCAATGCCTTCAGTCCCAATGGAGACGGGCACAATGATGTACTATATGTAAGGGGCGAGAACATTGACGATATGGTACTGCGCATATACAACCGCTGGGGGCAGGTGGTATTTGAAACCCGCGATGCCAACAAAGGCTGGGATGGTACCTACAACGGCGATGCTGCACCTGTGGAAACCTATGCCTATACGCTATCGGTGCGGTTCCCCAACGGCCAGGTGTTTCAGAAGCAGGGGAATATTACGTTGCTGCGGTAGCATACGGCATTCGCTGTAAATTGCATCATACACCATCCATTTATGCAGGCAAACGCCTTAGAGACCATAGGTACCTTTAATGCAACAGACAAAGCCCTTTTTGAAAAGGAAGTAAAAGTACGGCATGTAGATAAAGGCGAAGTCCTTTTACGTGAAGGAATGGTGGCAAATGCTCTGTTCTTTAACGTAAACGGTGCTGCTTTTCAATACAGCCTATCGCCATCGGGCGCTGAGAACATCACTGGCCTGTATATGGCTAACGAATGGTTTTTCAATCCGTTGTCCCTGGCGGCACAAACACCATCGCACAGTTTTATTGCAGCCTATGCGGATAGTCTAGTTTTAGAGCTCAGTATACAATCTATACACACACTTATTTATAAGTCGGCAGCATTTTTTCAATTCAATAGCTTGATAGCGCAACCCACGACGGGCGCTTACTTTTTTGATAATACATTAACACCTTTTCAGAAATATGCATACATACTGGAGCATAGGCCAGCCTTATTGCAGGTATTTCCATTAAAGATGATAGCAGCGTATTTAAAGATAACCCCGGAAACCCTCAGCAGGGTACGGGAAAAACTTGCAAGGGCAGACTAACATTTCTTGATTCTGATCAAGCAGCCACGTATAGCGGGTGCATTATCTTTGGTGTTCATTTATGCAGATGAAACATAACACAGTATCTATACGTCCATTTCTCGGTGCCAAAAATTTTGAACAATCGAGAAGCTTTTACCGCGATATGGGCTTTGAAGAAGTGGTGATTGCACCTAAGCTATCCTTATTCAAAACCGGCACGCTCGCCTTTTATTTGCAAGATGCTTACGTACGCGACTGGATAGATAACACCATGGTTTTCCTCGAGGTAGAAAACCTCACTACATTCTGGAACGAGCTACAAGCATTGAACCTCACAGATACATATCCGGATGTAAGGCTAAGCCCTATACGGGTAGAACATTGGGGGAGAGAAGGGTTCGTGCATGACCCATCGGGTATTCTATGGCATATAGGTGAGTTTTTTTAACTACCTGCCAGTGGCGTGCCGAAGATGCCCACTGCCAGTTCTGCCCACACCAGGAACAATACTACCAGCACGATACCGATGATAAGGAACCTGCGGCCGGTGTCTTTCACCTTGCGCAATACCAGCTCGCACAGCAGCCCGGTACCATATAGCAGTATGCCTGCTACTACAAAATCAAACCATGTCCAGTTGACCTCTGTGGTGAACTGCATGGCTATCAATGGTACCATCAGCAATGCAGTGATACCGGCTATAATAATTGCCAGCCGTGTGTTTTCCGCTGTAGTTGGTTTCGTATTCATGAGCTTTTTGTTTAAATAATTTATAAATAAAAAGTACTTTGAATTACAAAGTTAATGAAGTATTCCATTCACTTGCGCATTTGGCATGCCTATTTTTTTATAAAAAATAAAAGCCGCTGATCAGGCGGCTTTTATGATGTTTGCAGGTGCGTTTTATGCATTAAAACCACCATCTACCGTTAGCATCGAACCGGTGATAAACTTACTTTCATCGCCCGCCAGGAAGCCGACCATAGCGGCTATGTCTTCGCCCGTGCCATATGTACCCAGCGGCATACGTGCACGCATGGCATCGGCCCATGGGCTATCTGCGGGGTTCATATCGGTATCTATAGGGCCGGGCTGCACCAGGTTTACGGTTATCTTACGGTTGCCCAGGTCGTGCGCCATGCCGCGTGTTAAACCCTGCAGCGCGGTTTTGCTGGTGGTGTACAAAGTAAGGTTGGGCCCTGCCGCCATATCGCCCAGGTTGCTGCCAATGGTAATGATGCGGCCACCGGCTTTCATGTGCTTCAGCGCTTCCTGCGATGCTACAAACACGGCGCGTACATTCACAGCCATAATGTCTTCATAGTCCTGCAGGGTATATTCCTCAAAAGGTTTCATCTGTGCCATGCCTGCATTGTTTACCAGTATATCTACACCGCCATATTGCTGCACGGCTGTGTTTATGGCATCCACTATTTCACTATGGCTGGCATTATCGGCCTTCATGGCTATGGCCTTGCCACCCGCATCCCGCACCTCTGCCGCTACTGCCGCTGCCTTATCGGCCGAGCTGGCATAGGTGAATACCACATTGGCACCCTGTGCCGCTAATTCTTTGACGATAGCCCTGCCCATACCGCGACTGCCGCCCGTAACTACTGCTGTTTTGTTCTGTAACCTGTTCATGTGTCTTTGAATTTTTATCAAAAGTATTGGCTTGTATGCTACATTTGCAGGTAAGCATTCAATTGTTAGGTACTAACAAAAAAGTAAGTATGAGAAAGCAAAATTCAACCAACCTGCAAAACGAGATCAGCATCAACAGCAGTTGCGGTATGGCTTATACCCTCACCATCTTAGGCGGCAGGTGGAAGCCCGCCATACTATGCCGCCTGCGCTTTGGCACCAGGCGATATGGAGAACTGAAGAAGGATATTGAAGGTATAAGCGAACGCATGCTGGTAGCACAACTGCGCGAGCTGGAACTGGATGGCATTGTAGAGCGCATTGTATATGCAGAAGTGCCGCCGCGTGTAGAATACAGGCTTACCAAACTGGGCAAATCGATAGAGCCGGTGCTGGATGCCATGAGCAACTGGGGCAATATGCACCGCCTGCAGAAACCTGCGGTGAATAAACGCAAGCGGGAAGTGTTGGGGAGTTAGGGATGAGCAAATAGTTAAGCCACTGGATGTTCAGTGGCTTTTATTATCATAACTATAACTTGCTTACCTCACATAATGCAACGCCATACTGCCCGATTTGAAATGTTTGGTTTCTACGAGGTTTAGTTTCAGCATATCTGCCAGCGCAATGCCTTCCATCAAACGCCTGCCTTCGCCCGCTAATAATGGCTGCACTACAAAGCGGTATTCATCTATCAGGTCTAGCTCCATTAATTGTGATGGTATATCTACGCCGCCCAGCATAATGTCGCCACCTTCTTCCTGTTTCAGTTGTAGTACCGCTTCTTTCAGGTCGGTATTTATAATGGTAGTCTTTGGGCTATCCACCTTGTCCAGCGTGCGCGAGAAGACGACTATCTTTTCCACTGCATCAAATGCTTTTGCAAAATCGTTCATCGACTTTGTAGCGCCCGATTGGTTTCTTGCCATATCGGGCCAGAAGGGTACCATCAGCTCGTAGGTTTTGCGGCCATACATCAATACGCCCGCCTGGCGCATGTGGTTGGTCCAGTAGTCGTGTGCCTCTTCATCGGCTATGCCTTTGGTATGGTCTACGCAGCCATCCAGTGTTATGTTGATGCCAAATATCAGTTTTCGCATGTGTTTCGTTTTTAAGAATGTTATCAAAACTAAGCCACTAAGCGTTATGCAGCAGGGGTGTAAACTGACTATTTAGGGTGGTGGTTCCGTCGCATTGCCTTGACTTCTTTGGTTTGTGTGCAGCGTGAATGATGTGCAGCGGGCTACATTCGTAAAGCGTTAGTATCCGATAATAGTACAAGCATACAATAAGCCACCTGTAACGGGTGGCTTTGTTTATCATACATCACTTTGTGCATCTAACGGTTATCGCCGGGATACGTATCAGAAATGCCGCTCTTCGTGAACGATCTCGTATTTGATGCCATCGGGGTCTTTGAAGAAGAGGGCATAATAGTTGGCACCATGCTGCGGATAGAATTTGGGCGGGTCTACGATATGTGCACCTGTTTCTTTTATCTGTTCGTACAGCGCATCTACTTCTGCCTGCGATGTTGCCTTAAATGCCAGGTGGTGCAGGGAGCCCGGCTTTCTTCTATGCACGGTATCATCCTTAAAAACTTCCCGTGGCGAATTGATGGCAAAGATGAGCAATGGATGGCTGTATTCTATTACATCAAAATCGTGCGCAGCTACACGGCCTTTACCTTTTCGGGCCAGGTCGAAACCCAGTATGGGCATCAGCTTATCGTAAAAAGATTCTGCAATCTCCAGGTCTTTTACGGTAATCTGTATATGGTCGATGATCGGTTGCATGTCTATGGTTTTTAAAATGATGCACGAGTAAGCCGGCGTGCTGAAAATTACAATATTTTAGATAAGCTAGTGGCTACCTGTTTGTTGGCCCCTTCTGCATCACTAACCAGAAACTTCGTTCTATCTTTATAACTTAAAAGTAAATGAAATGGCATTTGATAAAGCAGTGAGCGACTATATAGCGCAGGCACAGCCGGCACAGGTAGAGATGCTGGAAACCCTGCGTCAACTGATGCATGATGCTGTGCCCGGCACTACCGAAGCCATCAAATGGGGCTTCCCCGTGTTTTCAAAAACGAAGAACTATGCCTACTTCAAACCATCGAAGCAATATATACGCTTAGGTTTTTACAATACCGACAGGATAGAAGACAGGGATAATGTGCTGGAAGGCACGGGTAAAGACCTGCGCCATATAAAGATCAGGAAGCCGGAAGATATTAATGTGCCGTTATTGAAAAAATGGCTGAAAACGGTAGCAGAATAGTACAATTGTTCCGTAACAAAAATATATTAAAACCATAGCAATGCGAACAGATAACACAAGGGTATTCAAAATGTCTTTTGCGGGTGTGTACCCCCTGTATATACAAAAGGTGGAAAAGAAAGGGCGTACCAAAGAAGAGCTGGACGAGGTGCTGTGCTGGCTGACGGGCTATGATGCCAAAGCACTGCAGGCGCAGATAGATAAGAAAAACAGCCTGGAAATCTTTTTTGCCGAAGCCAACCTGCACCCGAATGCAGATAAGATAACCGGCGTGATATGCGGCTACCGAGTAGAGGATATAGAAGACAAGCTGATGCAGAAAATACGCTATATGGATAAGCTGGTAGATGAACTGGCAAAAGGAAAGGCTATGGAAAAGATACTGCGGAAGTAAATAGAAAAGCTAATTTTACCATACCAAATTCACAACGCTACATGAGCATAGAGCCTTCGCATGCCAATCCGCTGAAAGATTATGTATCGCCCCACTATATTCATAGAAGCAACTGGCTACGGGCTGCAGTGCTGGGCGCTAATGACGGGTTGCTTTCTACGGCCAGCATCGTAGTGGGTGTGGCAGCTGCCAGCGATGCACGCGAGCCCATTATACTGGCAGCACTGGCAGGTATGGTGGCGGGTGCTTTATCGATGGCGGCGGGTGAGTATGTGTCCGTAAGTTCGCAAACCGATATAGAAAAGGCAGATATAGCGCGTGAAGCCAATGAGCTGAAAGAAGACCCGGAAACAGAACTGCAATTCCTGGCCACTATATATGAGCAGCGGGGACTGAAAAAAGAAACGGCGCTGCAAGTAGCCAAAGAACTAACCGCGCACGATGCATTGGGCACGCATGTAAGGGATGAGCTGGGCATTAATGAAATAAGCCAGGCAAAACCCCTGCAGGCTGCATTGGCATCGGGCGCATCGTTCACAGTCGGGGCTATATTGCCATTGGGCATCACCATACTGGCGCCGCTGAAACACATGATCTATTACCAGTACGGCTTTACTATAGTATTCCTGATGCTGCTGGGGGCGGTGGCTGCTAAAACCGGCGGGTCGCATATGGGTAAAGGGATACTGCGCCTTACCTTATGGGGAACGGTAGCCATGGTGCTATCGGCGGCGGTAGGTAGCCTGTTTGGTGTGGCTGTATAATGCCTGTTCACTGATTTCCCGATGTAGGTTTACATAAGGTCGCAAATGGACTTTATATTGACGCATATGCCCCTGTAGTAAGGTTGGTTGCCGTTTTAACTTTGTGGCATCACTAAGCTAAAAGCAAACACTATGGGCGATATCAATAATACTATAGCACAACTGGAATTTGCCCAGATAGGCTGGGTAGTGCCCGACATACATGCCTCCGTACAATTCCTGACCCATGCATTGGGCATAGCCTTTCCCGAACCGCAGCAGGTGCGTGCGCAAGACCTGCACATGAGCTACCGCGGTGAAGTAGTAGCCGCTGAATGGCTCACCACGCAAACCTATAATGGTGGCACCTTTATAGAGCTGGTGCAGCCGCTATCGGGGCAAAGCATGTTTCACGATTATCTTGAAAAATACCCGCAGGGTGGTACACAACACCTGGCGTATCGCTTGCCCGTAGCCGGATTTGAACGCTTTGTAAATGAGCTACGCGAACAGGGTTACGAAATCATCAGCGCGGTAGATCACCCCATAGCGCGCATGGCCTTCTTCGATACTTATGCCACACTGGGCGTGGCAACAGAGATAATGGGTATAACCCCCGATGGATGGACGGCAATAGAGCAGATGCAGCAGGGATGATATAAACAACACACAGATTTAATAATGCCATAACAGGCGGAGCAGCCGCTTCCGATACTTTTGTATGCGAAATATTTTTCCATTCACACAATACATGGTATCATGAAAAAGGAATTGCTCTTGGCAGGCTTATTCATATCGGCTACCGCCTTCGGCCAGCATAAGATAGATGTGCAGGCACACCGGGGTGGTATGTCTTTAATGCCCGAAAATACCATACCGGCTATGCTGAATGCCGTGAAGCTGGGTGCGCAAACACTGGAGCTGGATGTGGTGATATCGGCAGATGGCAAGGTGGTGGTATCGCACGATG
>CAMLKS010000081.1 GCA_946480675.1 uncultured Bacteroidota bacterium | reverse complement strand
ATGGGTACCAGGAAATACAGATACAGCAGCGTATTAGGAAATAAATAACCGAAGGCGAACAGGACACCAAACACCGCACCCGATGCACCTACTGTGGCCTCATCATAAATACCTTCAAAATATCTTGTCTCATTTGCACCAACACGGATATTGGCTCCATTCAGATATTGATTGATAGCCGATATCGATTCGTTGGAAAGATCTTGCGATGGCAGATTATTCCAAGCTTGTTGTATCTGGTATAGCTGTATACTTAATGTGTTACCGGGACTCAGATCTGCACGTTGACGCAGAAACAGGTTGTACTGGTCCAACGTTGGATTGTGTTGATAATCATTAAATGCCTGTTGTATGGTACTATATTCATATGCCAGCACACCCATATGCAACACTGCCGCTCCCAGCCCGCACACTAAATAAAAAGTGATGAACTTCTTCGGCCCCCACACATTCTCCAGTATGCTGCCAAACATCCAGAGGGCAAACATATTGGAAAACAAGTGCATGATGCTACCATTGATATCGTTGTAGCTGCCATGCAGGAACATATGCGTGAAATATTGCCAGAAATGAGCATAGTGAGACTTCCAATAGTGTAATCCAAAATAATCTGCTATGTCAATACCAAACTTACCTAATACAAACTGCGCGAAAACGATGATTGAATTGATTATGATCAGGTTTTTCACTACAGGTGGCAGTATCTGGAATCGTCCGGGCCTGAATTCTGTCATGTTATTTTATTTCGTCTTAACTTATATGTGCACTATCGCTATGTAACCTCAAAATTAACGGTTAATCAGTTCACACCCGTCAAATTACAATTCTTATATTATAAGGTAATGCCAGGAAGATTAACCTTTTGTTTTGCTGTTATCAAGCAGGCTGAGTACCCCTTGCTGTTGCAGTATGCGATAGCCGATGCGATCGTTGGAAATACCTTCCTTCAACCGGTAGGTAAAATGGAACTGCTCAGCTTCCCGCATCTCCGTTTCAAAATAGGCAAAACGGATAGATTCATTATTGCTGAAATGTTGTGCCACTTCATACAGGTGGGTAGATAATATCATCAGGTGATGCGGATGATTGAGCAGGCCATTTATCACGGCACGTGTACATTCGTAGGCATCATGCACATTCGTACCTTTAAAAAGCTCATCCATCAATACAAGCCTTGACCCTTCATTTTGCAGTTGCTGTGCGGTCAGTTTCATACGCTGCACTTCTGCAAAGAAGTAACTTTCCCCTCTTATAATATTATCCTCCACATGCATATTGGTAATGACCCCTTCCAGGAAGCTCACTTGCATAGCCTTTGCAGGTACTGCCATACCCAGGTGTGCCAGCAATGCCCCTACCCCTAGTGCACGCATAAATGTGGTCTTGCCAGACATGTTGGCACCCGTAAGCAATAGAAAATTTTTCTTGCCGCTTAGCTCTATTGTATATGGCACCGGCTGTTGCAACAAAGGATGGTAAAAATCTGTCGCCTCTAATACACTTTGTGTTTGGGACAGCAATTTCGGAAACACCCAGCCATATTTATTACCAGCATTGGCCATAGACTGCCAGGCATCCAGTTTAGCATAGGCATCTATCAGCCGTAGCGTAGGGCTTTTCATTTCCCTACGGGCTTTATAGCTCAGCTTGGCCAGCTCTCGAAATGGAGTATGTTTATCTACTTGCACCAGCTCATCCGTCAGCCTATGCTGCAGCTCCTGCTGCATACTTTCCAGGTGACGGCGCAGCATTTCCGGCAGGTCATTTTCGCTTAATAATTTTGTCAGCTCTACACAGCCCTTCAGAAAATCGGACAGGTGCGAAAGGGAAAACTGCGTAAAGAAGTACTCACCTTTATTAAAATACTTCTGGAAGAACTGCCCGAACACCAGGCTGAAGCCTGCCGGTTGAGACGACATGGCATCTGCCGCATCAAAGAATTTTTCCAGCATCACCAGCGTGCCGTTGGTTATTACCGATGGCCACTTATCCGTATGGGTTGAAAAGTACTTTATCACATCCTGCATCTGCTGCAGTTGCTCATAGGTAGCAGGCGGCCTTTGTATATGCCTTCGCAGCATATCCTTACCTGCCTGCGTAGTCGTATTGCTCAGCAAGCCAAAGATACTGCTCCCTTCATCGGAAGAGAAAACAGAGAGGTCTTTTAATGTGATCTTGTCATTCAGCATTACCTGTCGAAAGAAAGCCTTTGGCCGCGAACTGTTTCATTTACCTTACCATCCTCATATACCACCTGGCCATTTACCATTGTATATTTTACAGCCGCAGGGAAGGTATGCCCTTCAAATGGCGACCAGCCGCACTTGTACAGTATGTTGTTTTTCTGCACCGTCGTCGTATCATTCATATCTACCAGCACCATATCGGCCCAGTAACCTTCGCGTATATAACCGCGTTCTGCCAGTTGGAAGCAGGTAGCCGGTGCATGGCACATTTTCTCTACTACTTTTTCAATGCTTATTTTACCTTCTTTGGCATATTGCAGCATCAGCAACAGGGAGTGCTGCACCAGCGGCACGCCCGATGGGGCCTGTGCGTATGGCAGTTGCTTTTCTTCCCAGGTATGTGGGGCATGGTCGGTAGCTATAATATCCAGCCTGTCGTCCAGCAATGCTTCCCAGAGGGCAGCTTTATTTTCGGCTGCTTTAATAGCAGGATTACATTTTATCAGGTTGCCGTATTGTGCATAATCATCGGCTGTAAAGTGCAGGTGGTGCACACATACTTCAGATGTGATGCGCTTATCTGCCAGCGGAAACATATTGGTGAATAGCTGCAGTTCTTTTGCCGTGCTGATGTGCAGTATATGCAGGCGCGTATTATGCTGTTTTGCCAGTTGCACTGCAGAGAACGAGCTTTCGAAGCAAGCCTCCACATCGCGTATCAGCGGGTGAAATGATACATCATCTGCATCGGGATATTTTTCTTTATTGGCTTTTATCACCCTTTCATCTTCGCAGTGGGTAGCTATCAGCAGTTCACTTTCTGAAAATAGCTTGTTCAGTGTTACATAGTTATCTACCAGCATATTACCCGTGCTGGAACCCATAAATATCTTCACACCGCATACATCACGTTTCTTATCGTTGGTGCGCAGTACTTCATCTGCATTATCATTAGCTACCCCCATAAAAAAGGAATAATTGGCTACAGATGTATGGGCTGCTATATCATATTTATCTTCCAGTGCTTTTTGCGATAAGGCAGGCGGATTGGTGTTAGGCATTTCCATAAAAGAAGTAACACCACCTGCTACTGCAGCCATTGCTTCCGTACCTATGGTTGCTTTATGGGTAAGGCCGGGCTCACGAAAGTGTACCTGGTCGTCTATAGCACCGGGTAGCAGGTACAGCCCTTCTGCATTTATTTCGCGCACATGGCCGGATGCCTGCAGACCGGCCCCTATTTTATCTATCCTTCCGTCTTTTACATATACATCTTTTATTTCCTGCTTACCTTCATTTACTATCGTAGCGTTCTTTATTATCAGCGATGCCATAAACAATCCGGATTATAAATTTATTTTTACGGCAAGTTAGCGCATACGCTGGTAGAAACCGTATTTCTATGTACAAAAAAGCAGCCTCTTTACTGCTGTCCCTTGCTGCATTGCAAGCCACAGCACAAACTACCTACCTACAGCTCAACCAGGAAGATTATCACGTTTTCGACAGGATAGAGACCCGCTCCGGCTCATTGTCTGATGACCTGTTCCTGTTTGTAAAACCTGTAGCCCGTAAGAACGCAGTCGAGTTCCTGCAAAAACAACGTAAGGATGCCCGCTTCACCGGGCTTACCGAGATAGACAGGTATAATGTGAACCATGCCATATCTGTTAGCGGCGAATGGGCGTTGGAGGCAAACGGGGCACTAGACTCTAAAAGACCCATCCTTAAAACCTTTTATAAAAAGCAGCCCGACTTTATATATGTAAACAACGATAACTTCTTCCTTTCTGCAAACCCGGTGATTACCGCACAGGGCATGTATGAAAAAGATAACGGCACGCTTTTCACGAGCAACCGGGGTATGGAAGCCCGTGGCCTGGTAGCTAAAAAAGTTGGTTTCTATACCTTCTTCACAGATAACCAGGAAAGCATGCCATCATTTGCCGGGCAATGGGCCGATAGTGCCGATGCCGTACCAGGTGCAGACTTTTATACGCGGAAAGGTGCGGGCAAATACGATTACCTGCTGGCGCGTGGTTATATAGATTTTGCTGCGGTGAAAGACCATATCAATGTCACCTTCGGTTATGACAAGCATTTCCTGGGCGATGGGGTACGCAGCCTGTTCCTCAGCGATTTTTCCGCCGGCGCAGCTTTCTTACGCCTCAATACCCGTGTATGGAAGCTGAACTACCAGAACCTGTATATGGAACTGACACCGCAATACAGGAGGGGCTCCGACCGCGAGCTACCGCATAAATATGCGACCATGCACCACCTAAGTATGAATGTAACCCGCTGGCTGAACCTAGGCGTGTTTGAAGGTGTGATATTTGACCGTCGCGACCGTTACGAATTCAGCTACATGGTACCTATAATATTATACAGGCAGGTAGAACGTTCGCTCGGTAGCCCGGATAACGTAGTGCTGGGTCTGAATTTCAAGGCACTGGCCGCCAAGCACCTGCAATTCTATGGCCAAGTGTTGCTCGATGAGTTTACATCTAAAGAACTGGTAGCCGGTGATGGCTACTGGGCCAATAAGTTCGGCATACAGTTAGGCGCTAAATATTTCGATGCCTTTACTGTAAGAAATCTTGATCTGCAAGGGGAGGTGAATATTGTCCGCCCATTCACCTATTCGCATTTCGATAGCACAGCAAACTACACGCATTACAATCAGCCGCTGGCCCATCCGTTAGGTGCCGGTTTTGCCGAGTTGATTGGTATCGCCCGTTATCAGCCTGCTAAAAATGTGTTTCTAACGCTGAAGGGCATGTATTACCAGAAAGGTGTAGATACAGCGGGGCTTAATTTTGGCGGCAATATTTTTAAAGATTATGACACCCGTGCCAGCAGTTATGGTGTAACGCTGATTAACGGACCAAGAGCGCAATGCGCTTCGCTCAATCTGAATGCTTCTTATGAATTAAGGGAAAACCTATTTATTGACCTCGGCGCTACTTACCGTAAGTATGTGGTGGAAAATAATGCGCTGCCTTCTGCCTCATCTACCTATATATACGGTGGCTTCCGCCTCAACTTCGCAAGGCGCGAATACGACTTCAATTAATCATTTTTAATGCCATTTTAAAAAAAGCCCCGGTTTCGGGGCTTTTTTTATTCATTTAATTGAAAGTTATAATACTAAAATATTATCTGAATTACAATATTCCTGAAAATTAAAAATTGATTAGAAATTTTTAAAAATACATGGACGTATAAAAAGATTGTTAAATTTAGATAAATCAAAAATAGTTAAACTATTACCGTATTGTAACCTAAAGCGTAGCTTATGAAGAAGTGTTTTATTTTTCTTATCTCCTTTTTGTCCTGTTACTATGCCCAATCACAGGTAGTGCTAACAGAATCATTCGATGCCAGTACCTTTCCACCTACCGGATGGTCAAATGTGCTCATCGCAGCTCAATCAACCGGTTCATCAATTGCCTTATCAAGGGTAACAGGTGGTACCAATCCTACACAATCGCCACATTCCGGCGCAGGTGAGCTGAAACTTAATTCTTATGATGCAAATGGTGGCTCCAGGGCGCTTATCACCCCTGCTTTCGACTTATCTGCAAGGGGGTTGAATACGCCTACAGTAAGTTTCTGGCTTTATAGGGATGGCAACTGGCTGAGTGACCCCGACCGTGTAGAAGTATATGTAAATACATCGGCCAGCATGACGGGCGCAACATTATTGGGAACTGCCATACGTCCTACCTCATCCACACCGGCCGTAGGTAGCGATGGCTGGTATCAGTATAGTTATAATATACCATCTACTTTCTCAGGCAATACCAACTATCTGATATTTCATTGCATTAGCGATTATGGCAGCAATATGTTTGTGGATGATATTGAGTACACCACATACCCACCCGTATGCTCGGGCACACCAAACCCTGGCAATACTATCGCAGCTGCCAATCCTGTTTGTGCATCTAATGGTGTTAGCTTATCCCTTCAAAATACTACCGCAGGCAGCGGCGTAAGCTACCAATGGCAGTCGTCGGGCAATGGCCTGGCATTTACAAATATTAGTGGTGCAACGAATCCTACTTACAGTGCGCCACAGTATGTTGCAACATACTACCGCTGTATTGTAACCTGTAGTGGCAACTCCGGCATTTCAAACCCGGTATATGTTACAAATAATAACCTGCTTAGCTGTTATTGCTCTACCGGTTCCGGCGATTGTTCGTATGCAGACAGGATAGATAGTGTAGGAATTGGAACACTTAGCAACACTAGTGGCTGCAGCAGCGGCGCATATGCCAATTATACATCATCGGTATCTGCACCTACGTTAAATGCAGGTAGCTCATATACTATGAGTGTAAAAGTGGGCCCTGGAGGCACAGAATATGTAGGTGTATGGATAGATTTTAACGCCAATGGTGCTTTTGAAACTACGGAATATACCTATCTGGGCACAGGCAATGGTTCTGTGGTAACCAATACAATTTCCATTCCCGCTGGCGCAACACCGGGCACAGTAGGTATGCGGGTGCGTGTAAGGTGGAATACCAATTTCACATCTTCAGACCCATGCCTGAATTACACATATGGCGAAACCGAAGACTATGCTGTAAATATTTGCAACACACCTGTTATTATACACCATCCGGGCTCTATTAGTGCTTGCGCCAATTCAAATGTTTCTTTCTCAACATCTGCTTTAGCTGCCAGCCCTACTTATCAATGGCAGGTAAATACCGGTAGCAGCTGGGCCAATATTACAAATGGCGGTGTTTACAGTGGCGCTACTACAGCTACTTTAAATATCACCGGTGTTACCACGTCTTTGAATGGTTATCAATACCGCGTGCTGGTAGGGACAAGCTGCGGCGGTAGTGCCACCACTAACACATCTAATGCAGCTACACTTACTATAGGCGCATTGCCTGCCATTACGGGCAATCCGGTATCTACCACTATATGTTCGGGCGCTAATACCACCTTCATTGCTGCGGCTACCGGCCCTTCCGGCCTCACCTATCAATGGCAGGTAAATAGCGGTAGCGGCTGGAGCAATCTTACCAATGGTGGTGTTTACAGCGGTGCTACTTCATCCAGCCTTACTATCACCGGTGCTACTACAGCACTTAACGCTAATCAATACAGGTTGGTAGCAAACGGTTGTGCCCAAACAGTTACAAGCAATGCCGCCACCCTTACCGTATTAAGCTTGCCTACCATTACAGCCGGCCCTACTAGCATGACTGTATGCCCCGGCGGAAATGTTAGCTTTTCAGGCAGTGCAACGGGTTCGGGTATTACTTATCAATGGCGTGTGAATGCCAATAACGGTGCCGGCTTTACCAATATTACCAATGGTGGTGTTTATAGCGGTGCCACTTCACCCACACTTACCATTACCGGCGCTACAGTGGGCATGAATGGTTATTTCTATACACTCGTAGTTACCGGCAGTTGTACCCCTGCCGCACAAACCGGCTATGCTCAATTGAGTGTTAATAATAATATCCCTGTTACAAGCCAACCACAAAACACGGCAACTTGCGAAAGCTCGTCGACCACTATATCTGTCGTTTCGCCCACAGTAGGCGTTACCTACCAATGGCAGGTAAACAATGGTTCGGGATGGAGCAATGTAACCAATGGCGCAGCTTACAGCGGTGCTACTACTGCCAACCTGGGCATTACCACACCGGGGCTTGGCCTTAATGGTTATCAATACAGGTGCATACTCAATTCACCCTGCTCGGCTGCCCCGGTAACTACCAATGCAGCGACACTTACCGTTAATGCCAAACCTGTAGTGACAAGTAATCCTGTTTCAGTTACGCAATGCGAGGGTATCAATGCATCTTTCACAGTATCGGCTACCGGCTATAATTTATCTTACCAATGGCAGGTAAATACCGGCAGCGGCTGGAACAATCTTCCATTAGCAGGTTATTCGGGCCAGTTGGGCACTACGCTTAATGTTCTGGCTCCACCTGTTTCAATGAACGGTTATCAGTACCGTTGCGTAGTAACAGGTGGTTGCTCGCCCGCAGCTACAAGTGGCACAGCTACTTTGAATTTATATGGCTACCCCAGAATCACATCACAACCATCTAATAGTACTATTTGCCAGGGCAGTAATACTTCTTTCACTGCCGTCACTACGGGTACTGCCCTTACTTATCAATGGCAAACCAATACAGGTAGCGGGTGGACTAACGTAACCAATGGCGGTGTATTCAGCGGAGCTACTACAGCTACGCTAAGTTTGAATGCGCCTCCGGCAACT
>CAMLKS010000080.1 GCA_946480675.1 uncultured Bacteroidota bacterium | reverse complement strand
AAACGATGCAGCCCTTTTTGTATTGGGTATATACCTAAAAAAACAAACCGCCTCGTAGGAGGCGGTTTGTAGTATGATTAAGAATCTGAGTTCTTATTAATCCCTGCGCAGGTTAGGGAATGGAGGTGCTACGTTAGCAGGACCTTCTTCACCAGGCATTGCAGAACGGTACATAACACCATTTGCATCACCAGCCTGACCGTACTGGAATATGAAGCGGTTACGATCGATACCGTGTTTTTCGCTCATGTACTCGATAACTGCATTTACGCGATCCCAAGAACGTTGTTGTTGGATTTTGCTACCGTTACCGGCACCTATTATCACAACTTTACAAGTTGGGTTTGCTTGCATTTGAGCAGCCAGGCTAGCCAGTTGCGCTTGTGCAGCAGGACGTATTTTAGAAGCGTTGTTATCGAAAGTGATGTTACCTGCACCTATGTTACCGCAAGAAGAAGCTACAGTACCGCAACCTTCTGGGCAAGGGCATTTACCAACACCGTCAGCATCTACCGGTTGACACTCAGTAGGAGTGATCAGTTGTTTATCACGATCATCAGGTACACCGTCACCATCTGTATCCAGTGGGCAACCGTGGCTATCAACAGCTACACCTGCAGGCGTACCAGGACATTTGTCGAATTGGTCTGTGATACCATCGCCGTCAGAATCAGGCAGGATTGGATCAGGCAGTACCATGTGGCGTGGGTAGCTCAGCTCGTTGTAAGCATGATCCAGAGGATTCAGCCAGTACAGCGGCTCAACAGATTTACGTTTGTTACCCAGGTTGAAGTTCAGACCGATGTTCAGGTAATTCAGACCGTCGTTTTGTTGTGTCAGTACAGGAGAACCCGGTACTTGAGTACCCCAACGTTGACCATCTAACAGATCATCATCCCAAGGTATAGTAATGCGGTCTTCGATAGACAGGTTGATGCGTTTGCTCAGGCGGATTTGCATACCCAGACCGAAGCTTGGTGCAAACTGCAGCGTTTTGTTATTGAAGATTTCAGGACGACGACGATCGCGCTCGTTTTCAGCATCGGTTTCGTAAGTACCGTCCATTTTATCCTGCAGTTTCTCACGGATCTCTTTACGATTTTCGTGGATCTGAGGGATAGCAGCGTAACCACCAGTGATTGAATCGAATTTGTAAGGCTGACCGCCAGCACCCAGGGCATCAACACGAGTGTTGTAAGCCAGAGCACCCAGACCAATGAAGCCATACACAGAAACACCGGTACGTGCTTTGTGGAACTTAACATTGTTCAGAGAAGCAATCAGGTCCAGGTTTAACTGGTGTGCTTCCATACGGTAGTTGTAGAAAACCGGATCTGTGCCCTGACTAACCCCCATGATCTGCGCCTGGTAGTATTGGTTCCAAGCCGGATCGTAACGGTAGTTCCTTGACTCTTGCCATTGCAAGCCTTTCGCTACACCATAAACATATTGCAAACGAGTTGAGAATACATAACCCCAAGCTTTGCGTACATGCGCGTGGAAGCCTAAGCCACCACCTTTAGCCTGCCACGCCATCAGAGATGGAACATCGCCAGATACATTGTAAAGACCCGCACCAACACCGATTTCCCACATGTTACGCGGACGAGCCGGGAACGCGTATTGATGGTTTAAGAATTTACGATGTTGTTTCATGCGGAAGCCGGGCACGTAGTTAGAATCCAGTACATCATAGCTTTGGCCACGATATGTCATATCACGACCTGACCATTTTGCAGACTGCATTTCTCCACCTTCTTGTGCAAATACCGGCTGCGTTGCCATTAATGAGCATAAGCTGGCTAGCAATAGGTACTTTTTGTTGACCATAAACAGAGTATTTATTTATACAAATTTTGGTTAAACTAATTTAAACATGACAAAGGTATAGCACACCTTTTAAAAAAACAAAGAACAAAAAATAAAAAGATTCTACGTTTTTTGTCAATTCGCTGTTCAATTATTATGCCATAAAAGTACTTTTTTCAATCAGCAGCTAATACGATTTTTGCTTTCTTTACGAACGGTTAACGAAATATTTACCGGTAATTAACTGAAAAATGGACCTGGTACAACAAGTTATAGGCGCGGAACTGGCTGTGTTTGAAAAGAAGTTCTCTGACAGTGTAAAGGGCTCAAACCCTTTGCTGGATAGAATTATGAAATTCATAATCAAGCGAAAGGGCAAGCAGATGCGGCCTATGTTCGTATTCCTGTCGGCAAAGATAGCGGGCGAGATAAAAGAACCCACTTATAGGGCCGCCAGCCTTATAGAACTTTTGCACACGGCTACTTTGGTGCATGATGATGTGGTTGATAATGCCATGATGCGTAGAAATTTTTTCTCAATAAACGCCTTATGGAAAAATAAAATAGCCGTGCTGGTAGGCGATTATTTATTGGCCAAGGGTTTGCTGCTATCATTAGAAAACGATGATTATCAAATACTTAAAATAACATCGAGGGCAGTAAAAGAGATGAGCGAGGGCGAACTGCTGCAAATGGAGAAAGCCCGGAAACTGGATATAAAAGAAGATATTTACTTCGAGATCATCCGCTCTAAAACTGCATCCCTGCTATCTTCAGCCTGTTCGGCAGGGGCATTTTCATCTACCAACGACCTGGAAACATCGGAACACTTCCGCCTGTTTGGCGAAAAGGTAGGCATTGCCTTCCAGATAAAAGACGACCTGTTTGACTATGGGCAGGATAATGTAGGCAAACCCACGGGCATCGACATCAAGGAAAAGAAGATGACCCTACCATTAATATATACCCTGCAGAAAGCCGATGATAACATCAAAAGAAAGATAATATATATAGTAAAAAACCAGAATACAGATAAACGGAAGGTGGCTGAAGTGATAGACTATGTGCACCAGCATGGTGGCATAGTCTATGCTACGGAGAAAATGAATGTATATAAGCAGGAAGCCTTACAGCTTTTGGATAAATATCCCGACTCCCCCGCCCGCCAGGCTATGATACAATTGGTGAACTATGCCATAGACCGTAAATATTAGTTTTATTTATAAACAGGTAATGCCCTGTAACGGGGGCATTATTTATATTGCATCCCGGTATATGGCTAAGCAAGAAATAACTGCAGGTACGAAAGAGTATATAGAGGTATTGGGTGCCCGGGTGCACAATCTGAAGAACATTGATGTTCAAATCCCTAAAAACAAACTGGTAGTGATAACCGGCATCAGTGGCAGTGGCAAATCGTCGCTGGCATTCGATACCATATTTGCCGAAGGGCAGCGCAGGTATATGGAAAGCTTTGCTGCCTATGCCCGCCAGTTTATGGGCGACCTGGACCGCCCCGATGTAGATAAGATAACGGGCCTTTCGCCGGTCATATCCATAGAACAAAAAACAACTAACCGGAACCCGCGCTCTACCGTAGGTACGGTGACGGAAGTATATGATTTTCTGCGCCTGCTGTATGCAAGGGTGGGCGAAGCCTATTCTTACAACACGGGTAAGAAGATGTCGAAATTCAGCGAGGAAGAGATCATAGCCCATATACAGCAGCACTATGATAATAAGCGCATCATACTGCTGGCCCCCATCGTGCGAGGCCGTAAGGGGCACTATCGCGAACTGTTTGAACAACTGCGCAAGCAGGGCTACCTGAAAGTGCGCGTGGATGGTGAGATACTGGACCTGAAAGAGCGCATGCAACTGGACAGGTATAAGATACACGATATAGAACTGGTGGTAGACCGCCTGCAGGTGATGCCCGATGCACAAGCAAGGCTGAGCCAGAGCGTGCAAAAAACCTTACAGTCGGGCAAGGACCTGATGTTTGTGCTGGATGCAGATAAGAATACTCTGTCGCAATACAGCAAACAACTGATGTGTGCCGATACGGGCATCTCTTACGAAGAGCCATCGCCCAATACCTTCTCGTTTAACTCGCCTTATGGTGCCTGCCCCAAGTGTAAGGGCCTGGGCAGTGTGTACCAGGTGAATATGGATGAGGTATTGCCGGATAAGAACAAGAGCATCAACGAAGGCGGTATAGCCCCGCTGGGTGGCGAACGTGAGGCATGGACCTTTAACCAGGCTACCATCTTTGCGAAAAAGAATAAAATACCACTGAACACCCCGATAAAAGACATACCGCAAAAGCAACTGAACCTGCTGCTATATGGCAATGAAGAAGGGGTAAGCACCTATATAAACGATGAGAATGAAACCTATCATGAACAAGTAGCACAACACAGCTACGAAGGTGTCATCAATATGATACTGCGGTGGTTTAACGAAACCACATCGGAAGCGATACGCGACTGGGCGGAAAGCTATATGCAGCTGAATACCTGCCCGGAGTGTAACGGTGCACGGCTGAAGAAGGAAAGCCTGTGGTTCAAGATAGACAATGCCAATATATCGGAGCTATCGGAAAAATCGTTACAGGGATTGGCCGACTGGTTTGCTCATGTGGAAGACCGCATGAGCAACAAGCAGCAGGTGATAGCCAAAGACATACTGAAAGAGATACGCGACCGCCTGCACTTTCTGCTGGATGTGGGGCTACACTACCTGACGCTGAACCGTGCTACCCGCACGCTGAGTGGTGGTGAGAGCCAACGCATACGCCTGGCTACGCAGATAGGCTCGCAACTAACAGGTATTACTTATATACTGGATGAGCCGAGCATAGGCCTGCACCAGCGCGATAACCACAAGCTGATAACAGCGCTGCAAAGCCTGCGCGATAGCGGCAATTCGGTATTGGTAGTAGAGCATGATAAAGACATTATGCTGGCAGCCGACCACCTGATAGATATAGGCCCGGCAGCAGGCATACATGGTGGCCGCA
This sequence comes from uncultured Bacteroidota bacterium, assembly GCA_946480675.1. The sequence continues at coordinate 3,690 of CAMLKS010000080.1, read as the reverse complement.
TTGTGAGCCAGGGTACACCGGCACAGGTACTGAAGAACAATACGACCACAGCCGGCTACCTGAACCATAAGCTGAAAATAGAAGTGCCTGCCGAACGCCGCAAAGGCAATGGCAAGAAGCTGGTGCTGAAAGGTGCCACGGGTAACAACCTCAAGAATGTATCAATAGAGTTACCACTGGGTACTTTCATCTGCATCAGCGGGGTATCGGGCAGTGGCAAAAGCACACTGATAAATGAAACCCTGTACCCGATACTGGGCAAGCATTGCTACCACAACTTTAAGCAAGTGCCCATGCCTTATAAAAAGGTAGAGGGACTGGAAGCCATAGACAAAGTAATAGAGATAGACCAAAGCCCGATAGGCCGCACACCACGCAGCAACCCGGCTACATATTGCGGGTTCTTCAACGAGATAAGGCAACTGTTTGCGCAAATACCCGAAGCTAAAATACGCGGCTATAATGCAGGGCGCTTCTCCTTCAACGTGAAGGGCGGACGCTGCGAAGAGTGCCAGGGTGGCGGCATGCGTGTGATAGAAATGAATTTTCTGCCGGATGTATATGTGCCATGTGAAAAATGTAATGGCCGCAGGTATAACCGCGAAACGCTGGAGATACGCTACAAAGGAAAATCGATAGCTGATGTGCTGGATATGACGGTGGATGAAGCGGTAGAATTCTTTGTGAATGTATCGTTCCTGCACAGGAAGATAAAGACACTGCAAGATGTGGGGCTTGGCTATGTGACACTGGGGCAAAGCGCCGTGACGCTGAGCGGTGGCGAGGCACAACGTGTGAAGCTGGCTACAGAACTATCGAAACGTGATACGGGACAAACGATATATATATTGGATGAACCCACCACGGGGCTGCACTTTGAAGACATCAAACACCTGCTGGCTGTGCTGAACCGACTGGCAGACAGGGGCAATACTGTACTGGTGATAGAGCACAACCTGGACGTAGTGAAAGTAGCCGACTATGTGATAGACATGGGCCCGGAAGGCGGTGGCGGTGGCGGACAGGTAGTAGGTGCCGGCACACCGGAAGCCATAGCCAAAATAAAAGAAAGCCATACCGGCCGATACCTGAAAGAAGAACTGTAAACAAGAATAATAATAGTAGCAAACAAGAAAGGGGCAATGCCCCTTTCTTTAATATTAGTCGAAATTGAATGTTATCGGCTCTATGCGTTCTATGTAGCTATCCTTCAAACCGTGTATATAAACCGGAACTTTCAGAAGTAAATATTCGATACGCAAAGGATGTTCTTTCTTCATTAACTGAAGCGCAGTAATCTCATACTCTGGCATGATCCATATCTGATAAAGAGACAGGCTATCACCTTTTCTTAAAACAACATACTTCTGTTTATCGATGGTCTTCCTTTCAATATCCCTATTCGCTTTGAGAATATTCCTGTAGTAACCTTTCTTTTCTTTTGTGCTGTATGGCAATATGATATCCATCCAGGGTCGCAAGTCTAATTCATTTCTATGTACCCTATAATCAGGAATGACAAAAATCCCAGCAAAGCCTCCCAGCTGTCCTTCAGAGAAGAACCAATCAAGTTTATCGTTCAATAAAAAAGCTACATCATCAGCACCGGTGTTTGTTGCCTTCAATCGTACTATGAAAGTATGATGATCAACAAGAGCCCTGTAGAACGTATCAATACTAAAATGAAGAAACTGACAGTCTTTGGCTTCTTGTCCAATGCTATTGTAAGATGCCATTAAAAACACTAATCCAAACAGTAGCTTCTTCATTTATAGTTATTGTATCACCAGTTTCTTTACCAGCTTATGTTTTTCTGTATCTGTCAGGTGGATGTAGTAGATACCGCTTGCCCAGCCTTTGGTAGCTATACTGGCCTGTTGTGCTATGGTGCCACTCCATAATTGCTGGCCTATGCTGTTTATCACAATAGCATTGTAAGTGCCTTTACCGGTTATCGTAACCACGTCTTTAGCCGGTATGGGATATACAGATATGGCATCTTCCTTATCTACATTGCTAACATCCTGTGGCCATGGAAAGATGGAGAACCTCATGTCATTGATATCAAAGAATACATTGCCGGCGCCCTTTACTTTTACACGGCAACCCTCGGCATATATACCTGCGGGTACATTCACCGTTTCGCTACCATCATTGGGTGTGTTGGATGCCAACGTATATGGATAGGTCACACCATCATCTACCGATAGATATATGTTCACATTGCTACAGTTAACAGGCGCAGCGGTGGTATTGGCTACATCCCATGTTACGGTAGCGGTAGCGCCAGATACCCAATAATCGCTATAGCCATTTGGCATACTTATCCTGAAAGGCCCTGCAGTGTGCACTACATCCAGCGTAGTTACATCATCTGCTACATGAACTGCGCCATGGCCATTATACATATCGCGCACGGTGAGCTTGAAGCGAAGGGTGCGGCTGGTATCGGGCAGCTTTTCGCCAAGGTAATTAGTTATGTTTTTACGCAGCGTATCGAGCGTAGGGAATACACGCCAACGGGACGTAACAGGCCGCAGGGAGCGGAAGATAGGGCCATGCACCCTTGTCTTATCAAAGTTGGCTCTGAAATCGCCCAGGTCCCATTCTTCCCAGCAATACGTAAGCTCGTCGTGGTCGGTATCAGTTGCTTCAGGGGCTTCCAGTTCAAAAGGAGTGAGATATGGGATAGTATATGTCTGCGCGATAGAAGGTATGGACGGCGCCGTGTTACCGGACGGAGTGGCAACAGCACATAAGCCACCGCCTGTCATATCAGCTATAAAACCAGTTATCTGCCCAAGGCTGGCTGCGTGGAAGTAGTCATCACTATTGCTTTGCAGGTTGTTGCCTACACCGCAGATACCGGCATACCCCATAATGGTAGAACCACTACCCGGCTCGTATGAGCTGATAGATGCACCATTGCCATTGCAGGCATTGGTGTTAGCATTGAAGGAGTGTGTAGCCCCGAACTGGTGGCCCATTTCATGTGCTACAAAATCTATAGCGAATGCATCGCCTGTAGGATTGGGCTGCCCGGTAACGCCCTGGGCCTTAGAAGTTATCTCGCAAACGCTGCCCAGCTCGCCAATGCCACCTGCCCCGGTACTGAAAATGTGGCCGATGTCATAGTTCAATGTACCGATAACGGTATCTGTATTGTCCTGGTTCTCGCCCTTCAGGATGCCACCGCTGAAATTGCCGGTAAAAGGGTCGGTAATACCGTCCAGATAAATAATATCATCATTGGTAGCAATGATTTCCATATGCACATTTACTTCGCGTTCATATACACCGTTTACACGATTCATAGTAGTAGTCATAGCACTTAGCGATAAGGCCTTGGATGGCGTAGAAGTGCCGGCCACTGCTACAGAATATTCGCCCGTGCAGGCCAGTGCAAGCCTGTAGCTGCGCCTTACATCACCGTTTGTTTTCAGCTGCATGGGCGGCAGGTTGCTGCCATTGCCTACCTGCATGCTTTTGTGCTGCAGCGGCCCACCCTCTTCTATACCCTGCACGGCACAGCTGCTTTCTGTAAGAGCAGACGTGCGCAGGTCTTTTTTATAATAACAAAAATACACATTCTGCTCCCTGTTATACGGGTCTACCAGGTAGGTATTTGCACCATCGTATATCATAGCATGGAAGCCTAACAACGTTATATCAAACTTGGCCGTAACGGTA
>CAMLKS010000079.1 GCA_946480675.1 uncultured Bacteroidota bacterium | reverse complement strand
GGTTTTAAGATGGAATCGGTAGAAATAACGGATGCAGAGGTATTGGCTAAAAGCGAACAGGCCTTTCACCCCATAGCCATATCCACCGGCAATATAGTAGACAAGATAGATGGAGTAGTGTTCGAGATAACAGCCGAAGAACTGGCACATGCCGATGCCTACGAGGTAAGTAGTTATAAACGCATCTCTGTTACTCTTGCATCCGGCAAAGAAGCGTGGACTTATGTTTCTGCTGAATATGCGTAACGCTATTTCTTAATCACACCCATCCTCAAAAACAACGGAAACCGTAAGGTCTTCACTTCCTCCAATGGCCATATCATCTCCAGTTTTTTATCTATCAGGTCCACAGGGTTAGTACTATTTCTGTTTATATAATGCTGCACGCTCGACCATGAGTTGAGAAAACCCATAAAATGTTCCCGCGTCCAGTTCACGGTTATCTCCAGTTTTGGTACATCCACGCCATCAAATGGAAAAGGGATGTTGGTGTATTGTTCATCTACATACTTGCGTTCCGGGTCCCAGTATTCTTTCAGCACGTTATAGGTAAAGTCATCCAGTAGCTCATCTATTACCGTTTCGCTTCTGAAGGGTGCATAAGCCCATGCCGCTATATAGCCACCATCTTTTGCCACGCGACGCACTTCTTTGTAAAAATTATCAAAGTCGAACCAGTGCAGCGCGGTCCCTATCGTCACCAGGTCAAAGCTATCGTCTGCAAAGCGGGTATGCTCCGCGCGCTGCACGCCATAGTGTATGTTTCCCTTTTGTACGGCATGCGCTATCTGCTTTTCGCTGATGTCGGTAGCATATACGCTTTTAAAGCGTTCAGCCAGCTTTACTGCCACTTGTCCATTGCCCGTAGCACAATCCCACACGGCATCAAAATGCTTTACAGTGCAAAACAAAAAATCATATAGCGCCTGTGGGTACACCGGGCGGTATTGCGCATAGGTGCCCGCTTGTTTAGAAAACAGATCTTTCGTTTCTTTCATTCCTATAAAGTTAGTGCACGGTGTCTATGTTTATTTTTGCCGAAGCTGTATATTTATTAATAGGAGCAATAAATGAATAACAGGATGGATAATATCAAAAGCCTCTACTTGCCACAGGTAAACAAAGCCGACTTTGATGCAGCCGCTGCATCCGAAGGTAAACAGGCATTATACGACCTGCTGGTACAGCCCCTGCACGAGGAGCTATACAAGCGCCAGGATTTTACTTTTCTTGATGACCTTTCCGATGGCCAGCAGCTATTGCTTTCTTACGATTATGTACAGATGCAGGTAATGCAGGGCGGCTTTATACAACTGATACAAAATGGCTACATAGGCCTGCTGCCCACTATGCCCGCATGGCTGCAAATGATAGGGGAGCCCGAAATGGCCAAAGTGCTGGACGATGTGCTGAAGGTATATGTACTGAACCGCGATATGCTGGAAAAGAAAACAACGGTAGAAGAGTTTGCGCAACTATACAATGAGTTCAAAGAGTTTGAAGCGCTCGATGAGCAGTTTCACCGCCTCAACATGCAGGTGCAGGATAAGATACTGCAATACGCCATTACACACCCGGAAGAGTTTGCAACGATAGTATAACCACAAAAAAATAAACCGCGACAAACTGACGCGGTTTATTTATATCTGGTGCTACCCGGTATTAACCCAGGTACACTTTCAGTGCATTGCTATAACGTGCTTTTTGCAGGCGTTTGATAGCGCGTTCTTTTATCTGGCGGATACGCTCTTTTGTCAGGTCGTATTTTTCACCTATTTCTTCTATCGTCGGGCCATCATCGCCTTCCAGTCCAAAATAGGCTGCCAATATTTCCGCTTCACGTACGCTCAGCGATTTCAGTATGCGTTTGATTTCGTTACGCAGCGAATCTTTCATCACATCATCATCCGTATCGCTGCTGCCTTCCAGCAGGTCGCCCATAGCCACATCTTCTGCTTCGTGCACCGGTGCATCCAGCGATGTGTGGCGCGTATTGCTGGTAAAAATGTTCGTGATCTCGGTTTCGCTCATGTCCAATATCTCTGCCAGCTCTTCTGTAGATGGCTCACGCTCATTTTCCTGCTCGAAGGCTATAAATGCCTTATTGGCTTTATTGTAGGTACCTATCTTGTTTTGTGGCAGGCGCACCAAACGTCCCTGCTCGGCCAAAGCCTGCAGTATCGACTGGCGTATCCACCATACGGCATAAGAAATGAATTTGAAACCCTTCGTCTCGTCAAACCTCTGTGCTGCTTTTATCAAACCCAGGTTTCCTTCATTTATCAGGTCGCTCAAAGAAAGACCCTGGTGCTGGTACTGCTTAGCTACCGACACCACGAAACGAAGGTTTGCCTTCACCAGTTTTTCCAACGCGCGCTGGTCGCCCATGTGTATCTTCTGGGCCAGCGTAGTTTCCTCTTCAGGGGTGATCATCGATATTTTGCTGATTTCCTGCAGATACTTTTCTACGGCTTGTGAATCGCGGTTGGTAATCTGGGTGGCAATTTTTAACTGCCTCATAAATGTGTAAATTTTAAATTTGAATATAAACCTCTCCCTCTATCACTATTTAGACGAAAAAGCCTGTAAAAAAGTTTGTTCGTTTGTTCGTTTTACTCTAATTTTAATAGCCACAAATTCTGTTCCGTTTTCGTATCATTTTTCCACATTCAGAAGCGGGGCAAAGAAATAAAACGCCAAAATCACGAACACATTGTGTTTCAAGGCTTATGGATTTAGCTTATATACCTATAGGCTGATAACTTCCTGCCAGTTATAGATACTATTTTATGCAAAGCTATATCGCGTCTGTCAAAAATGCTACCTTTGCGCCACATTTAACAATTGATATGCAAAAAGACTTGTATCAACATCCCGATTATTACCTTTTGGATGAACTTTTGACAGACGAGCACAAGCTGATTCGCGATACGGTTCGCGCCTATGTTAAAAAGGAAATCTCTCCTATAATAGAAGAATACGCACAAAAAGCAGAATTCCCTAAGCAGATAATCAAGGGTTTGGGTGAATTAGGTTGCTTTGGCCCCTTCGTACCGCAACAATACGGGGGCCCGGGTCTCGATTATATCTCTTACGGCATTATGATGCAGGAACTGGAGCGTGGCGATTCAGGCATCCGTTCTACAGCATCGGTACAGGGCTCATTGGTGATGTTCCCGATATACAAGTTTGGTAGTGAGGAGCAAAAGATGAAGTACCTGCCCAAACTGGCTACCGGTGAGTTCATGGGTTGCTTCGGCCTTACAGAACCAAATCACGGTTCAAACCCCGCAGGCATGACTACCAATTTCAAAGACGCGGGCGACCACGTTATTTTGAATGGTGCCAAGATGTGGATATCAAATGCGCCTTTTGCAGATATCGCTGTGGTATGGGCAAAAGATGAAAGTGGGGAAATATATGGCCTGATTGTGGAACGTGGTATGGAAGGTTTCTCTACACCCGAAACACATGGCAAATGGTCGCTGCGTGCATCTGCTACCGGCGAGCTGGTGTTTGATAATGTAAAAGTTCCGAAAGAAAATATACTGCCGGGCGTAAAAGGCCTGAAGGGCCCATTGACCTGCCTGTCAAGCGCACGCTATGGCATCGCATGGGGTGCACTGGGTTGTGCTATGGATTGCTACGATACTGCCCTGCGTTATTCGCAGCAACGTGTGCAGTTCGATAGGCCTATCGCAGGTTTCCAGCTCACACAGAAGAAACTGGCTGAAATGATTACCGAGATAACTAAGAGCCAATTGCTGAACTGGCGCCTGGGTGTGCTGCGCGATCAGGATCGTGCTACACCTGCACAGATATCTATGGCCAAACGCAATAGCTGCGATATAGCCCTGAAAGTAAGCCGTGAGGCCCGCCAGATACTGGGTGGTATGGGTATCACCGGCGAATTCAGCATTATGCGCCACATGATGAACCTGGAGTCTGTAGTTACCTACGAGGGCACGCACGATATCCACCTGCTGATAACTGGTATGGACGTAACAGGCCTGAATGCTTTTAAATAGTCTTATCAAATATCAATAAACAAAGCCTGCATATTGCAGGCTTTGTTTATTTTAGGGTTGTCTTTAATGTGTACTATGAAAAACCTATTGCTTTTATTTCTTGTGTTGTTTGTTCACGCAAATAGTTATGCCTGTCATATTTCGGGTGCCCAGGTGCGCTACGAATACAATGGGAAAAATTATACGGTTTTTGCAGAGGTGTATGCTGTCTGCAAAAACTGTAACCTTGGCACAGATACAACAGCAACAGTAAGGTTTGTTTCAAAGAGTACTTCAGATACTTTATTTACTTCATTAAGGCTTACGAACGTTTATCGATATAAGCCGGGCTGTTTGGGAGATACTACCAATTGCGATTATTACCTTTCAACCAATCCCGGTTATATAGCCTTTTATTATCAGGATACAGTTTCATTACCACCGGCTACCGACTGGATAGTAAGCTATGAATGGGGAGCTCGTATGTATGCCAATCTTGCTGTTGGAGCAATGATATATATAGAAAATCGATTAAATACTGCTATAATCAACAATAGCCCCACACTTAGCCTGAACCCTGCTTATTTCGCAGTGGCCAATGATAGTATTAGAATTCCATTGCAAAGCATTGATTTGGATGGCGATAGCATTGTTTTGGAATTAGATACACCTTTAGTGGCACACGGTCAGGATGCGGAATACGTTGCGGGCAATACACCGTTTAGGCCTTTAGGGCCCGGTAGCTATTGTAATATAAACGGTGATATGCTTACATTTTATTCCCCCACGATGGGCTATGCTGCTATCGATGTGAGAATTCATGAGTACCGAAACGGAGTAGAAATTTCAAATTCGATAAACGAATTCGCCATTGCTGTTTTTCCGGCATCACAATTCCCTGCACCCAGGTCCAATACACTACCGTATCCATTGGGTATGTCAAATATGCTAACCACCACTTGTCCGGGTAGCACAAACCGTGTGGCGTTTAGCATCATAGACGATACAATGGCAGACTCGGTTTTCGCCGTTGTAACACCGCCTGCCATACCTGGCTGGGTATTTTCAAGTACCGTTACACCGGGTAAGGGGCGGGCAAATGTTGTTGTTGAATGGACTGCCCCTGCATCTTTCGATCCTGCAAAACTGCGCCACTTTTTTATTGATATAGCTGCGCGCGACAATGAATGTCCTAACAATCGTATTGAATACAAATTAGGTGTCCGCACCAGGCCCTGCACCGCCAATATGGTATGGCCCGGCGATGCCAATAGTGATAATGTGGTAGATCTTTACGACCCGTTGGCTATAGCTATTGCATACAACGAAACCGGCCCGGCACGTGCCGGCGCTAATATTAGCTGGACGGCACAAGCATGCAACAACTGGGCAAATACATTTGTTACAGATAATGTAAATATGAAACACGCTGATTGTGATGGGAGCGGTGCGGTGAATAATACGGATATGAACGCAGTCAGTGCTAATTACAATAAGAAACACGACACGCCAATACCTTTTGCACAGATGTTGGCAGATATAACAGATGCAGAGCTTTACCTCGATACAGCTGGCCTCAGTTTTGAAGCTGGGAAATCCGTAGCTATTCCGGTAAAACTGGGGACGGCTGCAAAACCAATGATTCCTGTGTATGGTATTGCTACACAGTTTAAAGTTATCGGCATGCCGATAACATCGGCTATGGGTATCAATACAACTACTAACTGGTTACGTACTGCGGGAGGCAATATTATAGATCATTCTAAGTCAGTAGATTCAAATGTTCTAGACTGGTCTTTTGCGCGCACTAACCATACGAATATAGCCGGCAACGGGCAAATAGGGGTTTTAAATGTATTTATACCGTCAACTGTACCCAATAATACGGTCGCTAGTATAATGTTTGACAAAACAAAGATTATTGATTCCGTAGGTAGGATAATAGGAGGGTACGACATCAAAAACGCAACGTTTGTTGTGAAGAATCCATTGGGTATCAACAAGGCCAATGTATTTACGATTGCACCTGTTATCATTCCAAACCCGTCTGAAGGTAAAGCTACGCTACTGCTTTACCTTAATGAAAAAGCAAACTGCGCAATTGATGTAATAGATGTAGCAGGTAGAGCTCTATGGCAGCATGTAGCGGCATACAACAGTGGTACACATAAGTTAGAACTGCCTGCGACATTAACTGCCGGGGTCTATTTTGTTAAGCTGAAAGTGGATGGAAATTATGCACACACCATAAAATGGATAAAACACTAAAATATAAACCGGCTATTTCGTAGCCGGTTTTTTTATCTCCTTCAGCCATGCTTCCATCTGCTCTTTTTCGTTGATGGATATGACCACTTCTATTTTCCAGTCGTCGTGCTTATCGGTTTTTAGCAGGTATTCATAATCGCAATCATAAAAGAAAGCATCATCGGCACCCATATATTTCCAACGCACTTTTACCTGCACTATATTTTCGGTAATAGCACGTTTGTGGCGCACTTCCGCTTCGGCCTTTACCATGCCAAATTGTTTGTAGAAACCCGTTCCCTGGTTAAACAGCCCCTCCAGCTTACTGGCCTCGCTAAAGGTCGTAGCCATCTCGCCCGACAGGAAGGTGCAGGGCAGGGAGTAGTACAGGGTCATCTTTTTGGTATCGTAATTGGTAAGTGCTTCTGCATACGATTCGAAGAAATCCGTCAGTTCAAATGTAGTTGCCATCTCGTGTGTCCTCTGGCTGCAAAACTATACCAAAACCACATTGGATAAATGAATGGCACGAAGTTTAAATAAATTATTTTATGAACGATGTATCATTGGGCATACAGGCCGCATGGTTGTTTATACTCGCCATCCCTATAGCTTGCGTAGCATGGACCTTCACGCACGAGGAAGTGTTTCGCGAAGTGCATGAATACTGCGTGGAAAAAAGCAAAAACTGCAAGACCATTGCACAGCGCAAATTCTTTTATCTCTTCACCTGCGAGTATTGTTTCAGCCACTATGTCACTATCTTCTTTCTCATCCTTACAGGCTATAAATTATTGCTAGACGACTGGCGCGGCTACCTCATCGCCGGCTTTGCCCTGGTATGGATAGCCAACGTGTATATGAGCCTCTACGTATTCATCCGCCTCGGCATCAAAGAAGAACGCATAGAAGCCACCCTGAAAGAAAAAGAACTGGAAGAGAAACATGAGCAAGGCAATAGTTAGGAATGTAGGGACCAAAAAGGTATATTTTGCAATATGATAACCACGGAACAAGTCAAAGAAGCATTCTTAAAGATCAGCGCATTTTCTACTTATCATCAAGATGGCTACGAGGAGGCGGTAAGCATGTACCCTGAGTTCAAAGAGTTTTTAGACCAGAACAAAGACAAAGATTTTAAGCAGGTAGAGGCCGAGGTTATGGGAGAACTGGAACGGTTATTGGAAAAGTTGAATACGCAATAAACTTAACTGCAAATCAACGATTATATTTAGCCATCAAGGCTTCTATCTTGACACAATAATAAAAAATACTGCACTACGCCCGCATATACCGCATCCCCACCACATCACAACCTTCAAAGGTTTTCACCTCCACCAGTTTCCATTTTATCCTTTCATGAATGCCTTTGAATAGCGGTGCGCCATGGCCCAGTACAATGGGATTTATAAACAGGTACATCTCATCTACCAGTCCTTTTTCAAACAAGGTATGTATCGCCCCAGGGCTGCCAAATACGGCAATGTTGTCGCGTTGTTTGGTTTCAGCTATTATATCCAGCATATCACTACTTACAAAAGTTACCTTCTCCCTGTCCCTGCTGGTTAGTGTATTTGATAGCACCAGTTTCTGCACTCGGTTATACCATGCCGCGTGGTGTTTGGCATGCCTGCTGGCATTGGGTGCATCGCCCGCAGTGGGCCAGTAGCTATCCATCATCTGGAAGGTTGTGCGGCCGTACAGTGCTACATTTGCAGCATCCGTTAACTGCCCCACGTAGTCAAATATCTCGTCATTCACATATATCCAATCCATTTCTCCATTGCTGCCCGCTACATAGCCATCCAGCGATATGTGCATTGATATAGTTAGTTTACCCATAGTAGTGGTTTTAATTGATGCAAAGATGTGTTATCGTAAGATAATCAAACATGTGTCAGTCCGACAAATAAAAGGCAGTTTGCGACAGGAAAAGACGTATCACCTCTTTATCTTCGAAATGGTTTTGCCAGTTACCTTCGCAGGCTTCTCCATATCATCTATGGCCTGTGCTATGGCCGCTTTTACCAGGTCTTTTACTTTATCGTTCCTATAGTCTTTCGTGGTTTTTATCGGTATATGCCTTATCAGGTTGCCGGTGCCGGTAAGCAGTTTATGAGGGTCTTTCAGCAAAGTACCCTTATTAAAACCTAAGTTCAGGTGGTTCGTATAAATAGGAATCATACAATAAGCATCGCCCAGCTTTTCAGATATAGCATATACCGACGTAAGTGCATGTGTATGATATAGCAATACATTACAAACAGGACTAAGTTCCAGCAT
>CAMLKS010000078.1 GCA_946480675.1 uncultured Bacteroidota bacterium | reverse complement strand
CATCGTTATTGCTTTAACACTATCAGTTTTCTGTTCTGGCTGGGCAGCACCTTCTGCAGCTGGTGCAGGTGTTGCAGCCGGCGGATTGGCAGATGTATAGTAAGTCTGCTGCTTCGCCATCCATGCATCATACTCTGCCTGTGTTTCTACTATAATAGTACCCCTCATTGAGTAGTGGCCTTTACCGCACATCTGGTCGCAAGATATTTCGTAAACGAAATCTTTATTACCAGTGATCTCTTTCATCTTGGCAGTGGTAATAGTTGGGGTAAACCACATTGTAGTAGTGATACCCGGTACCGCATCCATTTTCATACGGAAGTGTGCAAGGCCTACATCGTGTATTACATCCCTCGATCCTATAACCAGGCTTACCGGTTTGTTTACTACCAGGTGCAGTTCACCATTCTGCGCCACTACGTCATCCAGGTTGTCTTTATCAGTCCAGTCTAAACCCAGTACGTTATTGGCATCATTTATTTTGCGGAAGTCTTTTTTGCCCAAAACACCATCTTTACCCGGATAGCGGATGATCCAGTTAAATTGTTTACCTACTATTTCAACCACAGCAGCGTTTGAAGGCGCTGCGCCAGTCATCCTGCCCCAGTTGCGCAAACCTACTGCTACCAGGCAGGCCATCGCAATAGCTGGAATGGTTGTCCATATCAATTCCAGCTTATTGTTGTGGGCGTAGAAGAAAGAACTTCTTTTTTCTGTAGACTGGTAGCGGAAGGCAAACCAGAAAAGGATAGTTTGTGTAAGAAAAAACACGATACCCGTTACTATCAGCGTAACCAATAGCATGCTATCATACTCCACACCGTGGTTTGAAGCGGATACAGGCAACATTTTATCTATCAGCGCATCGTGGCACAACCATATGCCATACAATCCCAGGAAGAAGAAAACTACCAGCAACCAGGCCATCGTCCGATTCACCCTTGCGTTAATTTTCTCTTCGCCACGCAATATGGTAGCGTATTCACTGGCTTTTGCTATCTGGTATATGATAACAAATACCAGTATTATCAATGCTATTGTTAATAATCCCGACATGGTCAGTTATCTTGTATTTACTATTATTAAGTTTTTATAGTCCTGTTACAGAAAATCTCTTCAATCCTAGCTCTGGTGCAATATTGCTTCCTTCAGCAACGGATGGTTGTTTGGTACCAACGATGCTTTTGTCAGCGTACGTGATACTGTAAACATCATCAATCCCGCAAAACCAGCCAATATACCTAGCTCATACCAGCCCAGTGTCCAATGAGAACCCAGAGGGCCGGGCATAGTCATTATATAGAAATCCAACCAGTGACCGAATATGATTACCAATGCCATAAAGCTTACCGTAAAGTAGTTGCGTTTGCTTGGGCGCGCCATCAGTATCAGTATCGGCATAATAAAGTTAATAATGAATACTGAGTACCATATCATGCTGTATGGCCCTTGCTGACGCATTTTGAAATAAGTAGTTTCCTCAGGTATGTTACTGTACCATATCAGCATATACTGTGCAAACCATGTATATGTCCAGAAGATACTGAATGCGAACATAAATTTACCAAGGTCGTGAACGTGTTCTTTATTAACTATCTCCAGGTTGCCTTGATTTTTCAGATATACGACAAACAGCAGGATAACTGACATGCCACTCACAAATGCACTGGCAAATGTGTACCAGCTAAACATAGTAGAATACCAGTGGGCGTCAATACTCATGATCCACATCCATGGTGTAGTGCTCATTTGAGTAAGTGCATATACCAGCAGGAAACCGGCAGACCACTTCACCATATTCCAGTATATTTTAGTACTGTTTTTAGGTGCAGATTCCTGTGCTATAGAAAGCGCGCGGAATTTGTAGCCGAAGAAAGACCATAATGCAATAGTAACGATTGTAAAACCTGCAAACATAGCCGGGTTCAGGAAAGCCGACTTGCCTTCTAATAGTTTATCACCTTCAGGGTGCACCCAATGATATATCGGGTTATGTCCATCTACGTTGAATACAAAAGCTACACACATCAATATGATACCGGCTATCAGGCCAAATACCCATACGTTGGCACCAATTGCTTCAGGTATTCTTTTGTAGGCAACTATCCAGCCACCTTGTGCCAGTGAAGCAGCAGCCTGGATAAAGATGCTGGCTACTGCCATCAGCAGGAAGAATACGCTGGTTTGCAGTAATACCAACCAAAAGCGTGTCTGTTCATAGTGGTCGCCACCTAGCTTGGTAACACCGCCGATTATCAGCACCAGCACGCCTACGGCTATCAAACCAAGGCTTGTGTTTCTTAATCGTGCCGGTATTTCAAAACGATCGTTCATTTTATTAAACTTATTAGAAGTACGTTTATTAAAATTATTTTACTCAATTAGTGCTTTTCAGCATGTTCGCCTGCAGCAGGTGTTGTCATTGCTACCGGTTTTGTTGTATCAGCAGTTGTTGCAGCCGGGGTAGTTGTACCGAAAGTGTACGCATCACCACCGTTATCTGCTTGTACTTTTTTCATGTATGCAATCACCATCCAGCGTTGCTTTACATCCAGCTGGCTTGCATAAGAACCCATCGCATTTTTACCATACTTAATGGCTGCGTACATAGTACCCGCGGTCATGTGCAGGTATTTTGCATCTTTCAGGTTAGCAGGCATTGCAGCAAATTTACCACTTACATACAATGGTCCCTGTCCGTCCAGGTTCGTACCGTGACATATACCGCAGTATATGTTAAACAGGCGCTTACCTTCACCCAGTTCCGCTTCTGTAAAGCGCATATCTGTTGTAAAGCTTTTGTAAGCATTCGTATCCCCTTCTACCAGGTGGTCAGGCAGGTCTTTTCCCATAGCTACCGTACCTGCTACAGGCAGGCGGCTTGTCTGGCCATCTGCAAAGTTGGGGTTTTCTGTATAAGCATCGTAAGCACGAGAGTAGGTCATATCGGGTGCATATATCTTGCCGGGGTTGCGGCGCATACTGCCACTATTGCAAGACGCAAGTCCCAATCCTACAGCGAGGGTTGCTATTACTATGCTTTTGGTATTGCTCATAAACAATTTAAAATTCAAAATTTCAAAAATTTGAAGTTTGCCTTAACCATTTACAGTTTTATACTGCTGATAAGGTTCATCTTTATCAAAACGGCCATACCACCATTCTGATTCTGCTATTTGAATCGAAGTTTCAACAGCACCTGTAGATTTCAGGAAATCTGTTACTTCTTGTTCACTTACTTGCTCATTGATTTCCAGCGCTATTACAAACAGGTCATCTGATTGACGCGGATGGAAAACGTGTTTCTTAACACCCGGCATTATCTGGTTCAGGTAGCAGAAGGTAAGCACCATACCTACCGCTGCAAACAGTACCGTCAACTCGAAAGTGATAGGTATGAAGGCAGGCAGTGAAAAGTGAGGCTTACCGCCGAAGTTTACCGGCCAGTCGCTCATGAATATCCATGACATAAAACCAACTGCAGTGCAGGTACCTGCGATACCGTAGATAAAGCCCGCAACGTGAAGGTCCGTTTCTTTCAGGCCCAGTGCACCGTCAAGCCCGTGCACAGGGAAAGGCGTATATACATCGTGCAGTTTATAGCCGCTGTTGCGCACTTTCTTTACTGCAGGAAACAGCACTTCCTCATCATCGTAACAAGCAACTGCAAATTTCTTTATAGCCATTTATTTAAAATTCAATGTGTTTAAAATCAACTTTATTATTGCTAATCAATCGATTAGTGATGCGCATGGTCTAGTTCGTGCTTAAACTCTTCCGTGCTTTTCGCATCTATCACTTCCATTTTATTCTTATAGCTTTCGCCAGATGTTTTCAATACAAACTTGATCTCAGCTATCGCGATAACAGGGAAGTATTTGGCAAACAGGAAGAAGCATGTAAAGAAGAGGCCGAATGTACCCAGATAGAAACCTATCTCAGGCCACGTTGGGCTATAGTATGTCCAGCTACCCGGAATGTAATCGCGATACAGTGAAGTAACGATGATTACAAAACGCTCAAACCACATACCAATATTCACAACTATAGACATAATGAAAGTGAACGGAATATTACGGCGCAGTTTCTTGAACCAGAATAGCTGCGGAGATACCACGTTACATGTCATCATCGCCCAGTAGCTCCACCAGTATGGGCCAAGGATACGCCATTTGAACGCTTCCTGTTCGTAAAGAACACCACTGTACCAAGACATAAACAGCTCTGTAAGATAAGCCACACCTACTATCGAACCGGTAAGTACTATTACCTTATTCATAGCCTCCAGGTGGCCAACAGTAATGTAATCCTCCAGGCCCATGATCTTACGGCAGATGATCAGCAGGGTGTTCACCATCGCGAAACCTGAGAAGATGGCGCCCGCAACGAAGTATGGAGGGAAGATGGTTGTATGCCAACCTGGTATTACTGATGTAGCGAAGTCGAAAGATACGATCGTGTGTACGGAAAGTACCAGCGGTGTACTTAAGCCAGCCAGTACCAGAGACAACGCCTCGTGGCGTTGCCAGTTTTTGGCAGTACCTGTCCAACCGAAAGATGCCAGGCCGTACATACGCTTACGGAATTTTGTTTTAGCGCGGTCACGTATAGTTGCAAAGTCAGGAACAAGACCTGAATACCAGAACAACAGCGATACGGTAAAGTAAGTAGAGATCGCGAACACGTCCCAAAGAAGTGCCGAGTTAAAGTTTGGCCATAATGCACCACGCGTGTTTGGATAAGGCAGTACAAAGAAACCATCCCATACACGGCCCATGTGGAATATCGGGAACTGGCCCGCGCACATTACCGCGAAGATGGTCATCGCCTCAGCCGCACGGTTTACACCGGTACGCCAGCCCTGGCGGAATAGTAAAAGGATAGCCGAGATAAGCGTACCGGCGTGACCGATACCTACCCACCATACGAAGTTGGTGATATCCCATCCCCAACCTACGGTACGGTTGATGCCCCATACACCTATACCATAATAAACCTCCCAGAATACGGAAAAAGCACCGAAACCCAGCAGAATTACCGAAAAGAAGAAGCCAACATACCACATGCGGCCCGGTTTCTGCTCAATAGGGCGAACGATGTCTTCTGTCACCTGGTGATATGTTTTATCACCATCTACCAGCGGTTCCCGTACAAATGATTCGTACTTTAAATGCATAGCACGTAATTAGTAATAGTTCGTTTTAATTTTTTTAGCGGCTCCTTTCACTTTCCTTCTCACTGCCTTTTCACTTCTATGGTTAATGCCCCGAAGGCATCGATTTTATTATATATGCGCCTTGAAAATACCGTCCAGTTTTTCATCACCGGCTACTATCACATCCGTATTACGGATTTTAGACAGGTAGTTGATGTTAGGTAAAGTATGTATCTGCTCCAGCACATAGAATACCCTTTCTTTCTGGTCTTTGAAACGCACTTTAGCTATTTCACTGTTCGGATCGTTCACATCACCAAAGATGATACAGTCTGAAGCACATGCCTGCTGACAAGCCGTTTTTACTTCACCATCTTTCAACGGACGACCTTCTTTCTTCGCAGCCAGTTTGCCATCCTGCAGGCGTTGCACGCAGAAGCTACATTTTTCCATCACACCACGGCTACGTACTGTTACATCCGGGTTCAGTACCATACGCGTCAGGTCATCGTTCATGTCATCACGACGGCCATCTTCATACAGGTTATCTTCAAAGCAGTCTGCACCGTTCCAGTCCATCCAGTTGAAGTGACGCACTTTATAAGGACAGTTGTTAGCACAGTATTTAGTACCGATGCAACGGTTATAAGCCATTTGGTTCAAACCTTCGCTGCTGTGGTTGGTAGCAGATACCGGGCAAACGTTTTCGCAAGGTGCGTTATCGCAGTGCTGGCACAGCATTGGTTGGAATACTGTCTGGATCGTATCCGGATCATCAGGCATACCGCTGAAGTAACGGTCGATACGCAACCAGTGCATTTCCTGAGATTTCAGTACGTGTGTTTTACCTACTACAGAAATGTTATTTTCTGCCTGGCAACCTATAACGCAGGCACCGCAACCGGTACAAGCCGTCAGGTCGATAGACATGCCCCAGTGGATACCCGGAGCTTCGTATGTAGGGTACAGTGTACCATTTTCACGGAAACCTTTATCAAAGGCCGATTCGCCTGCTGCTTCCCTGCCGCGTGCCGGTACAGGGGCAATGCCTAATGCATTGTCATGTCCACCGCTATGCGTTGCTTCGCCGTGGCCACCGCCGTGTGCTTCACCACCTTCGTGACCTGCACCATGCTCTTCCCATGGAAGGCCGGCATAATGGCTCAGTTCTTTCTCACGCTCCTTTATCAGGTGCTTAGGATCTTTGCTGAATTCATCCAGCGTATATTCATGTATGATAGCACGGCCTTCATAGCTATGGTGTGTCTGTGTTATAGCCACATCAAAAACATCTGCCGTTTTTTCTATCGTAGCATTTGTATTGTATTCAAATGTCTGGCCGTTGAAAGTAACCAACGGGAAGGCGTTCTTACCTGTGTTGGCAGCCGCGCGGCCTACTTTTGCATCACGTCCGTAACCTAAGGCTATCGCTATCACATCATTGTGCATACCCGGCACCACTACCATTGGCAATGATATTTCCTGGCCGTTAGCTTTTACTTTCAGTACACGTTTTTTATTCTCTACCTCGGTGATGCCTGTCAGCTCTTCACCCAGTTCTTTAGCTTTCTTGGGCGATACACACACGTAGTTGTCCCACGTAGCTTTGGTAATGGGGTCAGGCATTTCCTGCAGCCATGGGTTGTTACTCCATGCACCACCGGCACCTATTGCCACTTTTTCATACACCATCACTTCCAAACCTGCACCGGCTTTCTTGGCCTGTATAGCAGCTATGGCAGCACCAGCATTTCCTGCGAAAGCAGCACCCGCCATTGGCATTTCTCCTGCAGGCTCTATGATACCGTCTTGCAGTGCTTTATCAAAAGCAACCTGGCCACCCAGTTTTGTACTCCAGTATTGTTTCCAGTAGTCGCCGTAAGTAGTAGCTGAACCGCTCCATGCCAGCAGGCTATCCTGGAAGGCACGTGTTTTGAACAGTGGTGCAATACCCGGCTGCATCAGGCTGTAATATCCTGTCTTAGGCTCTGCATCACCCCAGCTTTCCAGGAAGTGATGATCAGGTACTACGTACTTACATTTCTGAGCCGTTTCGTCCATACGTTCTGCAAAAGAAACCGTTACCGGTACTTTCGCCAGGCCGTCGGCAAATTTCTTACCGTTGTAATAATCGTAAACAGGGTTCACGCCTTGCAGCAGCACTGCACCTACCTGGCCATTGTTCATAGCCTCTGTCAGCGCTACCATATCGGCATCTATACCTTGCCTGTAGTTGCTGTTAACTGCCCAGTTAATAGTAGTACCGTTGGCACCTATCGCACTGTTGATGGCGTTGATAACAGTTTGAATATTTACATCATTGCTACCGCATACTACCAGGCCATTACCTTTTTTCAGGTCGGCCGCTGCTTTAGTTACCAGTTCGTTCAGCTTTTTGCTGGCGAATGCCGGCGCAGCACCTGTAGTTACTGCATTGTAAAGCGCCACAGCTACAGCACCCATTTCAGATGGCTTGCAGGTAGCACGGAAGTCGGCACTTGCACCAGAAATAGTGTGGTTAGGTTCCACCTGGTAGTGCTTAGACATCCTGGCATTGTTTGCGCTTATTTTGCGGCCAATACCGTATTGCTTAGAGAATTCTATCGGAGACAACCATGTACCCAGGAAGTCAGCACCCAGGCTCACTATCGTTTGGGCCTTATCAAAGTGATAAGAAGGCAATGCACGCTTGCCGTAGCTTGCTTCATTTGCCAGCAGCATACCGCTGTAAGAAACCGGGTTGTAAACCACATGTTTCGCGTTAGGGTATTTTGCTATAAATTGGTTGATTACGTCTTTTGTAGTAGGGCTTAGTATAGAAGCAGTAACGATGTACACAGGACGTGTTTCACCAGCCAGTGCTTCGGTAATTCGGCGGTCCAGTGCTTCAAATGTAGATTCAGCTACTTCACCTTTATCATTCACGCTACCCGGATGGCGAAGGCGTGCTTTATCGTACAGGTTCAGCACTGAAGCCTGAACGCGTGCAGATGTAGCACCCTGCGTTATCGAAGAAAGGGTATTACCTTCCAGTTTTATCGGACGGCCATCGCGCGTTTTAACAACAATTGCGCAATAATCGCCGCCATCAACGTATGTAGAAGCGTAGTAATTAGGAACGCCCGGTATAATTTCTTCCGGCTTGATAGCATACGGAATGACTTTACGTACAGGCATTTCACAACTTGCAGCCAGTGTAGCTGCTGCCGTGCTGAAACCTAAGAATTTCAAAAAGTCGCGGCGGGGGGTGGTAGCATCAAGCAAGGTACCGCTGATATCAAACGGCAACGACTCTTTAAACTCGTTATCTACCACGTTTTGATGAGCCGATGTTTCATTCAGCTCTTCCAAACCCTTCCAATATTTTTTTTGACTCATATGGTTTGATTCGGTATAATATTGTGTTTCCGAATAATTTTTAATTATGTGAAAAATATCGCTGAAACCTAAGTATTAGTAGTGACATTTCTGGCACTCAATGCCGCCGATATCTTCTACTGTAACACCGGTACGCTGACCAGATTTCAGTTCTGCG
>CAMLKS010000077.1 GCA_946480675.1 uncultured Bacteroidota bacterium | reverse complement strand
CGATCCTGCTACAGCAATGAGAACGCTCATTGCTGCAAGTACGATTAACTTCCGCATATCTATTCTTTTACAATTTTGCGGATGCCAGTTTGTCCATCCCGGTCTGTAACTGTAATAGTATATACGCCGGCAGCCAGGCCGTTTAAGCTAATACTTACATTCGCCTTTGAACCGTTATAGCTTTCCTCTTTCATTACGGTACCGGTCAATGATGTAATTACTACTTTTGAAACGCCAGTCTTAGTTGCAATCGATACTACATTTGTTACCGGGTTGGGCGAAACAGCGAATTGCATGTCAGCATTCACCTGTTGTATTCCTACTGCACTTATCGCGCTATTTACAGCGCTCTCAATGCCCGACTGGTCGTTTGTTGCTGCATTTTTCTTATTGTAGTATATTTTATGATCAGTGCCGCCCATCACTACAGTATGTGGCATGCCTGAACCCCCGAAGTTGTTTTCATTGATAACAATACCAGCGTTGCCGAAAACTGTCATATTGGATGTATTGCCAATGCTGTTACTGTTTATCCAGCTTGTTAGTGCAGCACAATTATCGTCGCCCAGGTCATCGGCTAAATAAAAAACCACCTTTCCTGGATGAGAGGCAGCAAAGGTCTGTACTGCATTATAGGCTGCTTTAGCCCCGCTGATACAAGAGCCGCAGGGCATCACCCATGTAAACACAATTATCTTTCCGCTATTTAATTCATCGAATAATGTATGGCTGGCACCGCTACAGTCGGTAGCGGTCCAGTTGGTAGCGTTGGTTTGAGCAAAAGAAGCCGCAGGAATAGCAGCCGTTAATATGGTAAGAAATATCTTTTTCATTGTTTATTAGATTTGATATGTGAACATGTAATGATTCCGTGTGGAACACGGCGTGCGATGTTAGCAAGCATGGCGCTTACAAGAAAAAAAGAACAATCAAATTCTGAAGACTGAATGAAGTACATATAGCGGCGGTCCGCCCGTTCGTAGCGGTGGTGGCCGCAGCACTATTGCAACCGGATTACAGTATTGTAGCACCGCACATATATACCTGCCTTCGAAAGCAGGAGCCATATCAAAGTCAGTAAATAACGCTTTTGCAATAGTGAGTTTATCTACATGGACACGGTCGTCAAAATTTTTAAATTTCAGTACCTTATCCTTACAGCAGCCATCATCCATATCCTCATCGCCGCAGCAGCCGTCTTCGTTGCTATCATGTAGAAATACATCTTGCAAATCGCCACCGCAATAATGAAACGACAATGCCACGCCGGAGATTCCAAGCGTGTAGAGGAAGAAAATCAGGATTGTGATTCCTCTTTTTAGCATCGTTATAAAATTATAAAATATATTATCATGGGTAACTAAATTTTCATTTTATGAATAAAAAAACGGTCAACAACACCATATTCACAATTTCGCAGGCAGTGTTGCTTAAGTGGCAAGGCGAAATGTGATAAATCGCAAACTTAGATAGCAGGGGTGTGGTACCTTTGCCTGATGTTATCAATAGAACCGCACATGGCGGAATGTTTTGTAGATGACGACCATGATTGGGTCCGCTTTTCCGGTGATATTGCCCATATAGGTGTTTGCGATTTCAAACTTTCAGGGTTGACAGCCATTCAGGAAATAATTTTTACAGACCCCGAAGGATTAAAAAAACGTGGGCAGGTAATTGCAAATATTATTTCAGAGGACTATTCCATCCCATTGCGGATGCCCGTAGATGGCATTGTAACAGCTTGCAATCCAAGCCTGCTGCGTTCTCCCGATGCATTGCTGGCAGGCGCTCATCTTACATGGATGGTGAAGGTGCAGGTAATGCAAGGTGTGAATGCAGCTCCCTTAACACATTGGAAAGACTATCGTAAAAACAGCCTGGTTAAGAATGGAAAATAAGAATGTACTAACAATGGCTGATTATATGCAGAGTGATGAAGCATTTGACCAGTTATTTCCGCAATCTATGCGATCTTTGGCAAGGCGGCACTGGACACCTTTGCATGTAGCTAAGCAGGCAGCAGAATTTTATGAGGCAGGGCAGGCCTGTAAAATACTGGATATCGGTAGCGGGGTTGGCAAATTTTGCCTTGCCGCAGCGGCATATACCCCCGATGCATATTTTTTTGGCGTGGAGCAGCGTCCGTTGTTGGTGGATTATGCCCAGCAGGCAAGAGGAAAGTTGGGTGTGCCTAATGCTTCATTCATTGAGGCAAATTTTACACAAATAGATATGAAACGTTACGATCATTTTTATTTTTACAACTCGTTTCATGAAAATATTGACGATTCTGATAGAATAGATGAACGTATCAGTTACTCATTTTCACTTTACGATTTCTATATTCGTCAGTTGCACAAAGGTTTCAAGTCCATGCCGTCAGGCACTAAGATTGTGACCTATCACACTTTATGGAACGAGATACCCAGAGAGTACCGCTTAGAGAAAACCTCAGAAAACGGCGCTCTGAATTTCTGGATCAAACGATAGTTGTATAAGATATAACCCATGTTGCGTCATACTGGCCCCCAACGAAACTACAAGCATAATCTCCGGCTGGCAATATTACTCGGCCTCAATGCAGGATTTATAAATGGTAGTGGCTTGATGGCTTTCAGTATATTAACTACTAACGTGACAGGGCATGCTGCGCAGCTTGCGGTAGATGTAGCGACAGGCCAGATGGCGAAAGCCCGGATGGTTATATTCTGGCTTTTATCGTTTCTGGCAGGGGCATTTTTTTGCGGGGTTATTTCCCGGGTTGGCCGGGGGAAACCATTTGCTTACACCGCTCCTATATTGCTCATCATGGCTATCATCTTTCTGTTAGCTATCTCACCCTCACATAATGCTATTTCTCAAAAACAATATTGGGCAGCCAGCCTGTTGTTTGCCATGGGTATGCAAAATGCCCTTGTAACCATAATATCCGGTGCAGTGGTCAGAACCACACACCTTACAGGTATGTTCACAGACCTTGGTACAGACTTATCAAACATAGTATTCCAGGGTGGTAAAAAGAATGATACATTAAGGCGCCGTATTATCCTCAGGCTAAACATTATTGTCTTTTTTATTGTTGGTGGAATTGTAGGTAGTGTCCTTTTTCTGGAATATGGCTTTTCTGCATTTTATGTTTCAATAGGCCTGTTGCTGATAGCGCTGTTTTATGATTATTTCAGAATGAAGGTTCTTATATCGATGCGTAGAAAAGCCTCCAGGAATGGAGCTTAAAAGAAAAGGCCCTGTAAAGGGCCTCTCTGTTGAATGATCGGTTTAAAAAGACTAATGCGAAATCGTCAACTTGCCGGTTTTGATTTGTGTGTTTTCTACGTCAACTATTTTATAGAAATACAAGCCGTTGGCCAGGTTAGATACAGAAAGACTATGAGCAGAGCCATTCATTTTTTCCTGCGCTACCGTTCTGCCGCTCATATCCATGATGGTTACATTGCCTGTTATACTTTTGTCTGATGAGATATGCACCATGTTGTTAGCTGGATTAGGATACACATGTACTTTTATGTCATTTTGTATCGCGCCTACTGAAGTGGTGGCATAGCTGAAGCCAAATTCAAACCACATAGGCAGGTGGTTGCCGGTTGCTAAATTGAATTTACCGGCTATAGCTTTACCCGCTGAGCCTCCTGATGAATAAGTGCTTGTGAAACCTGCATCGCCTGATACCTCTACAACCAGTGTTTTTGTGTTATCGTACTGAAATGGCTTAGAAAGTGTAAACTCTATCCATCCCGGTGTAGAAACAGTATATGTAGCCTGATTGAAAACCTCTGTGACGGTATAGAAGGCTGGATCTACTTTCATATTATCCCAAGCAGTATCTGTAGTTTGCGCCAGTTTTATAATCACCTTTTTCATGTTGAATGTCTGGGTCACTTTGGGATCGGCACGGAAATACACTTTCGTGATGCTGCCCGATGCTACCGTTCCGCTGCCGGACATTGGTTTTATATGCTTCGGTGGATATAGTAGTTGCGAACGCTCAAACAAAGTATCTGTATTGGCAAAAGGTACCTTATATGTGGTTGTTGAGTTTTTATAGAATGCATACGTAGGTGTATTGGTGTTATGTTGTGCATTCATTGTAAAGGCACATAGCAAGGGCGAAATAGTAAGTACAATTCGGGTAATCTTTTTCAGGAGTAATGTCTTTTTCATATTTATATTTTTAGACAAAGACAATTCCTTTTTTTTAATAGTTAGAGCTTTAAAGCCTTTGATTGACGAATGGTTAATGTTGGGTGACGAGTGTCGTAAATAACAACAAATACAGGCTTGTTGTCAGGCAAGAAAGTCCTTTAGGTCGAATTCTAAATAGGCATATGCAGGTTTGCCGGGTTCCGTTTGTAACTCCAGGGTACCTTTTATGGTCGATATCTTTTCTTGCAATTGTTCTGTGTTAAGTGTATTTATGGCGGACTCCATATTTTCGGCACTTTCACCTTCTATGCTAAAGCTTAGCAGGTCGTTTATACAACTTAGCTGCACAAGCAATGGGCTGTCATGTTTCGTTTTTTGGCTGATGTGCTGCACCAGTTCCTGTACTATACGGTATATAGTTAGCTCTATTTCTTTATCTATAGCTGGGATATTACCATATTCCTGGAAGTCGATCTGTTTCCTTTGTGTTTTGCTGAGCCTGTCGCAAAAAGAGGCGAGGGCGGTGGCTAATCCTTCTTGCAATAACAGGTCGGGCAAAAGGTTGTGAGCCGTTTTTCTTACGGTCTGAGTTATCTCATTCAACTGATAAAAGATAGTGCTTAGTTTTTCCCTCATAGTTGCAGGTACCACTGTCTTTTGTTGCATGCTTTCTACCTTTAGCCGTATAGCCCATAGCTGACTGGCAACGCTATCGTGCAGGTCGCGCGCTATGCGTTCGCGTTCCTGTTCTTCGCCCCGCATGCGTGCTTTCAGGTGGTTTATTTCTTTCGATTGCTGCAGTTGTGCTATCTGTGCTTGTTGCAGCGTTTGCCTGTTTCTATAGTTTCTAACCACTGCAAAGCTTACGGAAAAGAGTAGTAACGTCCCCATGACGCTAATACCCATCCAAAAATTGGTTCGCTGCAACTGGTTCTCTTGCTTCTTTATATACAATCGCTGTCTAAGTATTTTTTTATCTCTTTCTGCGGTTTGAGAATTCAACCATACGCTAACAAAGTTTTTTTTCTCTTGATTATAGCGAGCCTGCTTATGTTGATTGAGGTTTTGAAGATGAAAATACGCCTCTTGATAGTGATGATTACTTGCGTATACATTTGCAGCTGTCAATAGTAAAAAATCAAACAGGTCTTTATTATTCATAGCATAGGCCTTAGCCATTACAGGTGCCAACGTAGACTCTGCCTTAGCATATTTTTTCATTTGCAGATATACGCTGGCCTTTTGCGCTGTGATGTCAATAATTACTCTGTCGTAAAACAGCGTATCTATCATTAATAAACTTTGGTCGATATAATTAAGTGCTTCGACATAGTTTCTCCTTTTTTCATACACTTTTGATAGTCCTACCAGGCTCAGGCACCTTACATTTTTTGCATCTGACAAAGCAAAAGCTTGATTGTAATATTTCTCTGCACTGTCAGGTTGATTAATTTCAAGATGGAATGCTGCCAAACCATGATATAGTTCGGCCAGCATATGTATATTTTTCCTCCTTTCAGCAATGGCAATACCTTTGCGCGAAGTTTCAATAGCATAGTTCAATTCTCCCATTTGTGCCCATGCCCAACTGACCATGCTGTACACAGTTGAAGAATCTGTATTTTTTTGAGGTTTTTTTTTGTCGTCAAGTACTTCCAATGCCTTATAGAAATATTTTAAAGACTGTTCATAGTTGCCCATCATTAAGTAGCAACCACCCACATAACGGTATAAAATATTGGCCATAGCAATATTTTCAGGTAATTCAGCATAAGGTATAGCCTGATGAAGAAAATAGAGGCCTTCTTTATTTTTTGCTTGTGTATGATATATCCAGCCAATGTAAAGTAGTGACTGGTATATACCTTGTTTATATTGAAGACTTATACTTTGCTTCAGCGTCTCAAGTAACAATTTTGACGCTTGTTCAGGATGTGTAGCTGAAATTTTCTTATACATTGTTATTGCTTTCGCAATACTTGCAGTGTCATTATTAACCTGCTGCCATTTATTAGTTATTACCATAGGATTATCCTGTGCAATAGCAGTGCAGTTGCATACAAGCAATATCAGGATAAACATCAGCGCGCGTGGCATAACACTAAAAAATACGTTTTTCCCGTAGATTACAAATGTTCGATACGTGTTTTACGTAGATAATTCAGCATTTCACGTAGAAAAACGAATATCAAATAGCGAAATTTTAAATGCTTTGCGGGCTATACAATGTACCTGAGAGCACATCAAGAGTAGTAGAGATGAATAATAGTGTAATGGGATCGAAGCCTGTAACGTAAAAAACGCCCCTTAATAGGGGCGCCTTTATTATGGAGTGATATAAATTTTATCGGTTTTTATTACGTTGCTCTTATGGCCAGCTTTGTCCTTTACATATATCTCATAGTCCAGCGTATCGCCATCGGGGTGGTCGGGGCGCAGCAGCAGGAAGAGCGATGCATATACCCGTAACGTACAAGCTGCATTGATGCCCTCGCCGGGTGTGATTGCATCAGATGGTATTGTTGGCAGGAAATATGGATTTTCCTGGTTAGAACGGCTGTCTTTTAAATAAATATCATGCACACCGGTTTGCGGGTCATTACCAATATCACCGTCTCCATCCTGGATGGTGAAAATGATATTAACTGTATCTTTGGCAGAACCGGATTGCACAGTATTGGGTACCAGTCTTTGATACGTTATGATAGGCGATGTACCAATGTTGGCTTTCTTTTTACAGGCACCAAGGATAAGGGTGGCAGTAGCCATTAAAACAAGATATGATCTCATATTTCTCAAAGTTATACAAAAGTGTTATACAAAAAAGAGGGATTTGATGCTGATTTTTTAAAAGATATCAGCGCGGCAAACTTTGCAGAAAAGGCGTTGTCCCTGTTTCAGTATCAATATAGCAACAACCATATATACAGGCAATACATAGATGCTATACATGTAGACCCGCAAGCGGTAACTACATTGCAGGCTATACCATTTCTGCCTATTTCATTTTTTAAGACACACCGGGTAACCTCGGGCGAACATGCACAGTACCCACTGGTATTTCAAAGCAGCGGTACCACTGGCGAGGTGACCAGCAAACATTACGTGGCCGATGAGCATATCTATCATCAGTCTTTGCAGAAGGGGTTTGAACAGTTTTACGGGTCTGTAAGCAATTACGCCATCCTGGCTTTATTGCCTTCCTATCTCGAACGTAGTAATGCTTCATTGGTACACATGGCTAAAACGCTGATGCATGACAGTGGCCATGCATCCAATGGTTTTTACCTGGATGAGTATGACAAGCTGGCCAAAGTGCTGCAAGCATTGGAAGGCGCTAAGCAACCAACGTTGTTATTAGGTGTCACATTCGCCTTGCTCGATTTTGCAGATAGACACCCCATGAAGCTGACGCACACCATAGTAATGGAAACAGGTGGTATGAAGGGCAGGCGGCAGGAGTGGACCCGCACACAGGTACACGGCTATCTGAAGGGACAATGGCAATTGCAGCAAATACATTCGGAATATGGCATGACGGAATTGCTATCTCAGGCATATGCATTGCACGATGGCGTTTTTCAATGTGCCGATACCATGAAGGTATTGATAAGGGATGTGAACGACCCGTTTGATGTAAAAGAAAGCGGTAATGGTTGTCTCAATATTATAGACCTTGCCAATATTCACTCATGCAGCTTTATCGCTACGGAGGATATCGGTACGCTATATAAAGATGGTAGTTTCGATGTGTTAGGACGTATGGATCATACAGCATTGAGAGGGTGTAACCTAATGGTTGTATAACAGATAAATTTATTTCAGAAGAGATTTGTTTGTTATTAAATCTCACTTATCTTTGCAGCCCGAAGTTCTTAAAACACATGCCCAGGTGGCGAAATTGGTAGACGCACTGTGTTCAGGTCGCAGCGCCCGCAAGGGTGTGATGGTTCGAATCCATTCCTGGGCACCTTTAGAACTTTGATAGCCTTCCGTTCAAACGGAAGGCTATTTTTTTGTGCCTATGCCATCACGGCAAAACAAAAAAGGAGCCGCTAAGGCTCCTCTCACTAAAACTATACACTATGAAAAACAATCTCAAATATTACAGTTGTGTAGCGGTGTACACTACATCTACCGTATAGGTACCTGCAGGATAGCTGAAGCCGGGAGTAGCTTGATACTTAACACCGAAAGTTTGGTTGCCACCGCGGCTACCGTTGCTGATCAGGTTTTGTGCGGTGCTGCTCAGGTTGTTGTATGCAGTAGCAGAGAATGGGGTAGCAATTGTACCACCTGTACCGTTTGCAGAAACCATCAGGTCCAGTACATCGGCCACCGGCATAACAGGGGCAGGTGAAGTTGTACCTGTATAAGTAAAGTTGGCAGCGTTTGTTTTAACGGTTACAGCGAAGTTTTTGTTTGAACGTACTTTCAGGCCTTGCTCGGCAGAAGTAACACCATTCGCATAATCGTTCACGGTATTGAAAGCCAGGTTCACTGCTGCACCTGTAGCGCTGTTGTTACCTGTAAAGG
>CAMLKS010000076.1 GCA_946480675.1 uncultured Bacteroidota bacterium | reverse complement strand
AAGCACGGAAATAATAGTTAGTAGAAATACCAGTTGTCAACACACAACCAACAAGGCTATCGTTGGTAGTATTGCCTTCGTACATCAGTGCTGCTGCATAATTACCACCGGTAGCTGCAATAGTTATGTTTTTAAGTGTGATATAAGAAGCGCCGCTCAGTTTAAATGTATAATTCCTATCCCAGTTGGTAGATGCATAACTCAGCACAACGCTTGATGCGCTACCGTTTTCAGATTGGAAGGTTACCCTGTTGGCAGCATTACCACCACCCTGTACCGGGTTTACTACCAGCCCTTTGGTGCTTGTATATGTACCGGGACGTATATTGAAAATAACCGGTCCGCAAACACCGTAAGTATTCAGGTCTTCTACCGCAGCTTCCACATCAGGGAAGTCGGGTGATGTACCACCTACTGTGTAGGTACCGCTTAATGAAGCACGCAATGTTTTGCGCAGGGTATCGTCAGCTGTAACGATGTCTGTCACACCGTTAGGCTCTGAAGTCCATATTTTAAAGTTGTTAGCCGTTGCGCCAAATGTAACGTTACCTAAATTGATAACGGCACTGTTGAAGTTCAGCACACCATTATTTACCGGTATCGGGGTCGTATATGTTATTGGAGAACCAGCTGCTGGCGTACCATTGATTTCCCAGTATATCTTCACACTGTTCAGCACATTGTTACCTGTATTTTTAATACGTACTGTAACAGGATAAGTACCAGCACAGAATAAACCTGTCGGCGTAACAACTTCTGCTGTACCGGCGTTGTTGGCCACATCTATACCGGTAAACTTACCGTAGGTATTCAGCTTAGGCGTAGCAGGACTGTATATGTAGTTACGCAGCGTATTCGATCCGCTGATAGTTATAGGATAGCCTACCCATGGATTAACGCCTTCCTGTTGTGCCAGGTGAAGTGCTGCCTCCGAAGAGATAGTACCCATCCAGGGTTCTTTATAATAGATATTAGTTTCGAAATCAGCTGAAGTTGAGCTGCTGATGTCTGTGTAGAAATACATGTTTGTAGGGTTCAGTGCACCTAATCCCGGAGGAACCGTACCTGTATACTGACGTACATCAGGCGCTGTTGCAGGTACCGTGGCCGCAGCATCCCATGTGATAGTAGCTACCGTATCGCGACCTATTGTATATATCTGGGTACCGCCCGCAGTTGGTGTTGCCGGTACTACCGTACACAGCGGCGGAATATTGCTTGGATCGGGAACAAACTCATATGCACCTAAATCAGGAACGCCTGTGCCTGTTGTAGTGACACGTGGATTACCATCTTTATCCATATTATTGTTCGCAATATGAATACCACGGCCATTTACCGACCAACTGTTAGGATTGGTTGGGTCTGGTGTGAAATCATCACCTGCAACATTGGTGAAACCCGGATCGTAAGATATGGAATTCTTATCCATGTTACCCGCCGCTCTCCATGCAGTAAGATCTGAATAAGAAGAGCCGGACCAGTTGTCATAAACAAGAGTACTGCTGGTAGAATAGATATTGTTGTAATCCATTTTAACATTAATACCCATACCTGCATTATCATAAAAGTTTACAGCCTGCGCACCAGCACTTTCATTGTAAATAATATTGTTATTCACATTTACGGGCCGGCTGTTGCCATATACTTCAAAAGCACCGACCCACGACGCAGTAGATGTTGGTGCAATACGCGCTATGGTATTATTGTAGATATCATACCCACCAGACCACCCATCCACGGATAGGCCATATACATATGCGTTGCTACCCGTACCCGTACCAATAATGACATTATTAAATATCTTATCATTATTGCCACCGCCTAACTGCAAGCCATAGCCATAAGCCCAGCCGCTAACGGTCGCTTTAAGAGTATTACCAGAAAACTCGTTGTTAGTTAGACTATTAGGCCCACTTGAAGTACTATAGGCCCTTATATTTGCCCCACCATCAGTACCACCTTCTACAATGATTTTATTGTTTCTTACTTTACATTCTTTACCATAATCAAAAAGGTACAAATCGGCATAGCTATACCAGTCGGGAGTTGTAAGGCTGAGATCGTTATGCTCTATCACCACACTATCACTTGAATATCCGCTCATATAAGCATATGCACCCCAGCTACTCTGCAGGTTGATTGTATTATCAGACACCTTTGCTTTATCTACATAATCACCGTTAGTATAAAATTGATCGATGTACCCGGTAGTGTTAATGCTTACATTATTGCCGCTAAAAGAGTGATTTCTGCCGTAGTAGCTCGTCTGGAAATAAATGTATCCGTAGTTAGGCGTTTCAATGTTAAAACTATTACTATCTATTTTGGTGTTATTACCATAAGTAGTACCTCCGGGGTAGTTATATACATATAAACCATTGGTTTGAGGATACCAGTTGTCGTTATACATATTTACTGTATTCTGAGATATATCATAGTTGGTACTATAATACACTTCAAAACCTGTAAAATATCCGTAAGTACTTACGTTAAACGTATTCTCCCTTACCAGCATCTTATTAGTACCCTGGGTGTTACATTCATACATGTAAAACGGATAGTAATAATAGGTAGACACATATGGCGACTCTAATGAGTTGCCTATGATTTGCGTACCATTGGTATATTCATTCCAGAAACCAGAGAAATCGTCGGGCGAAATGCTGGCGTCATCTGTAATAATGGTATTGTTTAAAATCTGGTCGTCGTTGGAACTGGCCAGGTAAACGCCACCCCTGTAGGGCTCTACCATGGTATTATTCTCAAATCTTGCAGCTGATGCACTGCCATCGCCATTCCAATATATAGCGTAAGAACCATTTATTATTGAATCTTCGGCAATGACGTTGCCGGTACCTGAAAGCCCATCGGCAAAAATCCGTGATTTATCTCTGGAGCTGGTACCGCTGGTACTACCCGTAAGCAGACACCTAGTTACAGTGTTGTAAGAAGATGTTCCCGTGAAAGCTACATCCGTGCCATATGTACCATCTGAATTATTAAGTGTCAAATCCTCAATGATTACATAGTTTGAATTTGACAATTGAAATACATAATTGGTACCGGAAGCACCAGTGGGATTTAATTCTACAGTACCCCTTCCGTTTCTGGGCCTGAAGGTAACTGTATTGGTAGGGCTTGAGCCCGAAAGATTATCTATGGAACCTTGCGCATCCGTACCTGTGTACGTACCTGGTAATATTTCAAATACCACAGGACCGCTGATACCCCAGTTATTGATATATGTAATGGCATCTGCCAATGTATTATAGTCGGCAGTGGCGCCTCCTATAGAATAGGTACCAGCCAGTGGCTGGGCCCACGCCGGTAGTGCTGCCAAAAGCAGCAAGGGCATTATAGCCAGCGTCTTTTTAAAATTGTCGAATTGTTTCATACGTAATATTTATATCGTTTTATAAGATTCTTAATGGTATAGGATTAGTTTTTATAATAAAGTTTTTTTATAAAAATTGATGCTATAGAATTTGATTAGCTATATATTGTAAATCAAGCTACATGCCTAGTCTGGCGGATGAGCATATGCAAAGGAATAGATAACTTGTATGATACAAGCTTCATTGTTGCCTATAAAAGAGAACTTCGGGTAGGTATAGTTCATATGATTGTGTGTTATAACTAAAGATTAAAAAAAAATTAAAAAATCCGAATAGATATTTTTTAATTTTTGCATTTAATCGACTTAAAGTTAGCAATATTATCTATAAATCAATTTTTAGCAGTTATTTTTAAAGCGTTTTTAATCTCAGTGTCTTATATTCATCATTATCTGCACTTGCCCTTCAACTTGCAATTAAAAAAATAGACGTATTTCTATCTTCAGAGGTTGGTTTTTTTAGTGTTCAATTGACCAACGGCCCAGCTGTAAGGACAAATGACCCGTAATATATTATATAAAATGAGTTGCTAAAATAATTAGAAGATAGAACGGGAATTATGACAGATAAAATAAATGCAAAGGGGCTGCCAGATGGCAGCCCCTTTGCATTTTACTAAAGCAATATATTATCGCTGTATATTCAGCGGCTTGCTTATTATACCTTCTGTAGTGGTAGCACGTACTATATAACGGCCACTTGCAAAACTGCTTACAGGAAGCTCTACTTTGCCGGCCTTTTCGGTCAACACAGTGCGATAAACCACTTGTCCAAGGCTATTCAGGATCGTTACATCCTCAATTTTAGCACCCGTAACACTAAGCAATGTTTGCTCGCTGGCAGGGTTTGGATACAAGCTGGCTTCCAGTTCTACATTTTCTGTAGTGGTTACGTTGGTGGCCCATTGCACACTTTGCAGCGTATCTGTGCCACAATCATTGTAAATAACCAGTTTAGCTACCAGGTTGCCATCGTAAGTTTTAGTTACGGTATTGGCAGTGTGTGTAGTACCATCGCTAAATATCCATAATACTTTCGTTACATTTTGAGCACCTGCAACATTAAATATGTACGTATTATTTGTACGGATGTAGCTGATACCTGTAGCTGTTGGCAGCGGATTAATGGTTACATTAATTGCGTCTGAACCTTGACAGCTAGGGCCTGCATCTACAAACACACTATAAGTGCCGCTTCCTTTGTATATCTGGATAGTTTGGGTCGTATCGCCGGTGCTCCACAGATATTTAGCACCAGGATAACCGGCATCCAGTATATAAGGTTGGTTTTTGATTTCACAACCTGTGATATCAGCCCCCAGGTTCACATTAATAGGACCAGCATTTACTATCGTTGCAGTCGATGTATCTGAACAACCGATGTTTGTAACTATCAGATTATAAGTACCTGCTGTTGTTACATCGTACGTTTGGCTGGTAGCGCCCGGTATATTCGTACCATTAAGCTGCCATTGATAGCTTAGAATGCCCGAAGGGCTTGAAGCTGATAACTGCAGCTGGCTGCCGTTGCAATAAGTAAGCGCACCGCTTGCCCCAACAGTTGCCATTGGCGGAGCTGTTACAACTACACCTACAGGTATGGATGTAGAAGACTGGGTACCGGTAATTTTTACAGTATAGTCGCCACCCAAAGTAGCAGGGTATGTATTGGTAGCAGCACCAGGTATTAATACCCCATTCCTGAACCACTCATAAGTATAGGTAGTAGAACCACCGGATACCGGACTGGCTAACAGCAATACTGTATCGCCCGTACAGATATAAGACTTACCACCAGCAGGTACCAGTAAAGCACTGAAGTTAACGCCATCAGGAATACCGGTAAATGTACCAAAGGTGGTAACACCATTTGCCTGTATGGTATTGCTTGTAGCATTGGTGCTACTGTTAGCAGCATTATAAGATATCCATGGAGTGGATGCATGCTTGTGAGCCAGTTTCAAACCAGACTCGCTGGCAATGGAGCCCATCCAGATATCCATATAATTTAATGTCAGGTCAAAATCATAAGTAGTACCGATAGCTGATGGTGTAAAATCTGTATAAAAATACTGATGTGTACCACCGCTTATTGTAGTAAAGTTTGCCGGTGGGATACGGCCGCTATACTGACGTACGGTAAGCGGAGTTGTGAGCGCCAATGCTGTATTCCATTTTACAGTAGCAACAGGTTGTCCGCCAAAAGTAAATACCTGTGTTACACCCGGTGCTGCAGTAGCAGGGGTAGCTACAGCAGCCGGAGGTGCTACTGTCGGTTCAAATTCATATGCACCGATATCAGGAACACCTGCAGTCAATGTAGTAGGACGTGAAGCACCGGTGATATCTGTTGTTGTTACAGATGACTGTTGTGCACGACCATTTAAAGACCATGATGCCGGATTAGTAGGATCTGGCCTCAGATCAGTAGCCACATGCATAAAGCCTGCATTATAAGATATTGAGTTTTGATCATATCCTAAAGATGCTACCGCGGTTTTCATAGCAGGATAGGTAGCATATGTGCTAAAGTTTATACTTGCCAGTGTTGAACCACTTGAGTATAGATTGTTGTAATCACTTGTAGTACCTGTGCCCGATGGAGCATAGAAATAATAAGCCATACCACCACCGGAATTTATGAAGGCATTATTCTTAACTGTATAGTTATTGTAAGGAGCATATCCTGCATAGATATATGCTGTAGCATAAGAAGTACCAGTTGTAGTATTTGACTGACTAATTGTATTATTTAATATATCTACATTCGATGCATTACTTATATACAAACCATAATAACATGTATTTGAACCAATCACACTTATTGCATTGTTTGTAACCTTAGATTTTGCAGATAATGTAGAAGACAAGTATCCATGAGGTTGGTATATATATACGCCATATCCATAGTTCGGATTAATGTTATATATTTTATTATTCATGAACTCGAATGGCAATGGAGTTGAAGCAGTAAAGTAGTTTACATTGTAAAAGCCCATGTATTGGTTAAGACCAGTTCTGGGTGTTACGGTGTTATTGTTAAATTTCCAACCATACACGTAATACATGTAAGCCCCGTAGTAGTAGAAGTTGTTGAGACTATTTCCAACAAGAGTCAAACCTCTGGTACCTTTAGACGAGTTGCCATTCCAGTAGATAGAGAAGTAGCCGTTGTTTATTTCGTTGTTCATGATGACGATACCATCATTGTCTGAACCAACACTGGCATAAATATTCTGATGATAATAGTTAGTAGAAAGCGGCACATTCAGTACGCAGCCAACGATACTATCGTAGCTAGAACTTCCTGCAAAATTTAAAGTATAAGCATAACTACCACCTGTACTATTGATAGTTACATTTTTGATAGTGATGTAAGATGCATCACTAAATCTGATAGCATGCGCATTTCCTGTAGATGAACCACCCGCCCAGTTGATAGCTACACTGGATGCACTACCGTTTTCTGATTGGAATACAACTCTGTTCGCAGCGCTGCTACCTATAAAATTCCCGATCGTTAGTGCCTTTGTACTTGTGTAAGTACCGGGACGTATATTAAATACTACAGGGCCGCAAACGCCTAAGGCATTCAGATCGTCTACTGCTTGTTGAACGTTTGCAAAATCCGGACTTGTACCACCAACAGTGTAAGTACCATTCAGTGCTGCACGCAGAGAAATATTCAGCGTGTCATCTGCAGGTATCACATCCAGCACGCCATTCGGGTCAGATGTCCATACTTTGAAAACATTAGCAGCGGTATTGAAAGTAACATTCGCTAAGAATATATTAGCTGCATTACTATTTGGCACACCGGTATTAACAGGTATGGTAGTCGTATAATTAATTGTGGTAACAGGCCCACCGTTCAACTGCCAGTGTATTTTTACACTGTTAAGCGGATTGTTACCATTGTTTTTAATACGTACAGTAACCGGATATGTACCTGCACAGAAGAAACCTTTAGGTGTAACTATAGAATCAACACCCGCGTTGTCCGCTACATCTATACCGGTATACCAACCATAAGTATTCAACTTAGGTGTAGTTGGGCTGTAAATATAATTGCGAACAGTGTTGGCACCACTGATAGTAATAGGATAACCTACCCATGGGTTAGCACCATCTTTTTTAGCGAGGTGCAATACCATATCCGATGCGATAGTACCTATCCAGGGATCTTTGTAATAAATATTAGCATTGTAATCAGCACTTGTACTACTTTGTATATCTGTGTAGAAATACATGTAAGTAGGGTTCAGCGTTGTAATAGATGGTGGCTGTACACCTGAATATTGCCTGCAATCAGGAGCAGTTGCTGGTACAGTTGCAGCAGCATCCCAAGTGATGCTTGCAACTGAATCTAACCCAAAAGTGTAAACTTGGGTACCGCCTGCAACCGGTGCTGCCGGCGTAACAGTGCATAATGGAGGTATTACACCTGCATTGGGTGTAAACTCATAAGCACCTAAGTCTGGAACGCCCAAACCTGGCACTATCGGCCTTGTATTACCATTGATATCTTTATCATTACCTGTAATATGTGTACCACGGCCATGCATAGACCATACATTAGGGCTGGCTACATCTGGTCTTAAGTCACCCGTAGAAGGGCTAATGAACGCCGGTGGGTAAGACAGTGAATTTTTATCAAGGCCAAAGCTGCTCTTCCATGTATTTAAAGTACCTGTAGTAACAGCACCACTATATGGATTATAGTTCCATGCAGTACCCGGTGCCGGTGTGTAAATATTATTGTAATCAGATTTATACCAATCAGCCAGGTTTGGAGCACCCCAACCTAAGAAACGGCCGTTTGAACTAGATTTTGCAATGATGTTATTATAAAGTTCGAAGGTACCGCCATAATAATCATATGTATATGTATACATAGTATAGTTAGCAGTAGATGTACTGCTACTATTGTTATAGATGGTGTTATTAAGGAACTGTACAGGTCCCCACGCATACATAGAATAAACTGTATAACAACTGCTACCTGTGTTAGTAGTAATGATAGCGTTATTATAAATCTTTACATTATCAGGATACACACAGTATAAACCGTAGCAAGTAGATGATACATTTTTTGCATATATCTTATTATTTCCTATGATACCATTCCTTGTTAAGCCCTTACTATAATGCATGTATATATACAAGCCACCCGTAACACTGCTGGCGGAAGAAATAGCATTGAAAGTGTTATTGAGAATAATGTAATCGCCTGAGTAGTTAAAATAACCAGCATACATTGTGCTCGTACCATTCAGTATAAAACTATTTCCATATAAAGAATCAAAATAGCTATAGCTT
>CAMLKS010000075.1 GCA_946480675.1 uncultured Bacteroidota bacterium | reverse complement strand
GTACCCTATTGTGTTGATAAAGGGAGAAGATGCATTAAAAGAATCGCTCTGCACTATCGGTTGTTTAGCCATCTCAGCTATTTGCTCTAATGATGTTGCAGACTTGTATTTGTCCTGTATCATTTTAGCTTTCTTCTCATTCCTTACCATCATTTCAATGGAAGGACGCGTGTTGGCATCCAGTTTCATCAGGCCGCTTTCCTGTTCACCGGCAAGTTTTGCTACCACATATCGTGTACCTGCGGCAGTGCTCACCGTAAATACAGGTGATACATCCCCAACTTTAGACTCATATGCCCAACGGATGATTTCCCTGCTATTGCCTATACCTTGTATGCTGAAATCATTTTCTTTAATGTTATCAGCTATCCTTTTATTCAGGTTTTGTTTTTTAATCGCTTCGTCGAAGGCTTTTTGTGTAGCATTTTTGCCAGCAAATTCTGAAGCTTTCGCATACACAGCATTTTCGGTATTATCACCTGGGGCCAGTGTTTTGCTTATTATTGCCAATTTTGCTGCAGTTTCTATACCGCTTTGTTCCAATATTTCTATGTAGTGGTAACCTGCATAATTGTCGTTTTCTACTTTCACCAGTTTTTTCTCTCCGGCTTTTCCATCAAATATAAAATCACCAAACTCTTTTGACAAGCCTTGCTTTTGTTGCAGCGTGAAAGTGTATTCACCACCTGTTTGTTTACTACCCTCGTCTTCGCTATATTTTGTGACGGCACCCGTAAAATCGGTAGCTGCCATAGCTATGGCACTATCTATTTTTTTCTTAGCTATAGAATCTGCAGATATCGCCTGGCCCTGAGCGTCTGTACGTACAAGTATGTGACGGCTTTTTACAGAATCGGGCAATACCTTCTTATCTATAACTTTTACCATTTTGTAGCTACCGTTCTCAAAATACGGACCATATACTGTGCCAACAGGTAGTCTCAAAATAGTATCTGCGTAAGCAGACATGAAAGACTTTTTATTTACAAAAGCCGGATTGTATTGCTCATCAGAATTCCTGTTAACAATGCTTTCTGCATCTGTTGTATTTGTGAAGTCAGTTTTAAGTTGATTCAATGCACCTAATGCGCGGGCTGTATCTTCAGCAGTAGGCAGCACATCAAATGCTACATATTCCAGGTTGCGTATAGGTTGTGTTATCTTATATATAGACTCATGCTTTTTCATGTAGTCTATCAGTTCGTCATCTTTTACCGGAACTGATTTATCATCGATAGTAGCGTAAGGCACTTTTATAAAACGTGCATTGGCCATTTCAGATTTATCTTTCTGATCCCTATTGTAAACAAAAGAAGGCAGTGTTACATTTTTAGTGAACAGGGCATTATATTTTCTTAGTGCATTGCTGTTTTTCACATAGTTTTTTATTGTCTCCCATTCTTCAGCCAGTTTACCGGTAGGGTCTATCTGCGGTAGCTGTTGTTCAAAGCCCTTCAC
Organism: uncultured Bacteroidota bacterium; assembly: GCA_946480675.1. The sequence goes on along the minus strand of CAMLKS010000075.1, from coordinate 7,287 downwards.
CATCTGCGGATCGAACATGCCAGACTGCTGATTCATGAAGATAGGCTGGCCTTGTATCTGGTATTGTTGAATAATAGGATCAGCGTTTGCACCATAGATTAATTCTTTTTCTTCATCTGGTGTAGTGGTGATACCCAGTTTTTCACATTCTTCTGCTATCAGTTTATTATTAATCAGATCGTTGAGTGCCTGCTGGTTAATTTGTGCACGCGTGGCATCATCCAGTGCGCGGCCTTTTGAAGTATATCCATATATTACTTCATAGTCTTTTACTTTTTGTGAATAGTCCTTAACGTCTATTTTATCACCATTAACTTTAGCTACGGCGTTATCTCTACCAAACAAACTACCCAACGGACCGTTAGATGCATCCATTAAAATGAAGCCTACCAGTGATAGTGCAATTACAAACCCGGCAAGCTTTGCGTACCTGGTTCTTATTTTCTGAATTACAGACATGTTTAAAAACTGTTTATTACAAGGACGGCAAATTTATACGAAAAAATGAGATTATGTAGTGTTGATACGAATTTAATGCAGCTATAATGCGTGATATTACAATTTTACTTATTGCATTTAAGTTTATTTAACTGAAAAGTAAAACCGACCTATTAATAAATTAATGTTATTAGACCAGCTTTGTGGATAGTTGTGAAAAGCAGATTTAAAAATGTCAGTTTATCCCTTACTATGGTTGTGGATAAGTGAAATGATATTTTTTGTTCCTGTAATCAACTCGATTTTCAACATCGTTCTACGATATTCCCATCCGGTTATTTATCAAGTACCTCAGTAATCCACAAATGCTCATTTTATGTGGGTATCCCTTATTGTAGCGGTTTATAAGTGTTGATAATGAACTAATAAACAGTTAACTAAATAAAAACGGTTAATTTGCAATAGGAATAACAATTTTGTTTCCCCATATCCACACTCCTAATTGATAATAATCCTTTTTTTAAAAAATTATTTTACTACTACTATGGATGTGAATTTAGATGTTGCCAAAGAAAAATTGATTGAAAGAGGTTTCCTGGATATTGAGATCGATCCGTCGATGGATATTTTTGCTGAGATAGAAAGGCTGAAGAAAGAGAAGAATGCCATTATACTCGCGCATTATTACCAGGAGCCCGATATACAGGATATTGCAGATTATATTGGCGATAGCCTGGGCCTGGCACAAATGGCCGAAAAGACAGATGCTGATATGATTGTCTTTGCCGGTGTACATTTTATGGCTGAAACAGCAAAGATCCTGAATCCCGGTAAGAAGGTGTTGTTGTCAGACCTGAATGCGGGTTGTTCTTTAAGTGATAGCTGCCCCCCTTCATTATTCAAACTATTCAAGGAAAAACATCCCGATCATATAGTTATATCCTATATCAACTGTTCTGCCGGGATAAAAGCCTTGAGTGATATCATATGTACATCATCTAATGCTAAGACCATTGTAGATAGTTTGCCTAAAGAGCAGAAGATAATATTTGCTCCTGATAAGAACCTGGGTGCTTATATCAATAAGACAACAGGACGCAATATGGTATTGTGGAACGGTGCATGCATGGTGCACGAAATATTCTCTCTTGAAAAAATCACCAGGCTCAAAGAAAGGCACCCCGAAGCAAAACTGATAGCACATCCAGAGTGTGAAGAGCCTGTATTAAGGATTGCAGATTTTATAGGTTCTACTACTCAATTGCTGAAATATACGCAGGAGAGCGATTCGAAGAGTTTTATCGTCGCTACGGAGGCGGGTATTCTGCATCAGATGATGCAAAAATCGCCGGATAAAATTTTTATTGCAGCCCCGCCCGATAATGCATGTGCATGCAACGACTGCCCACATATGAAATTAAATACACTTGAAAAATTGTATTTATGTATTAAATACGAATTGCCAGAGATATTAATGCCTGATGATGTTCGTCTTGCAGCCAAAAAGCCTATTGATAGAATGCTGGAGATGAGTAAACAGCTGGGTATAATATAGATTTGTTTTAACTTTTATAGTTCATTTTTTGTTTTGTGTTTATTTTAACATAATTTGTAAGTCTGTTTTTATAAAAACTAGAATAAACTATGAGAAGAAAATTACTTCAGTCTGTACTGGGATTATCGTTGTTGGCAGTAGCTGATAAAGCTGATGCGCAAATTATTGATTTGATGGGGCCGAGGTTCTTTGTGAATGCTCCTGCTGCGCAGCAAGGTACCAAAGCTTTTACTTATTCATCTGATGTGAACCCATCATGGGGGCGTGAGCTTGATTCTTCGTGGCTTAATGTACCAGTGGTAAAAGCTATTGATTCTTTAGCATGCGGTGCGCTTACAAATAATGTAACGGATAAATGGGTATTAATTTTTCGTGGTACTTGCGAGTTTGGTGCTAAAGCATTGAATGCTCAGAATAAGGGTGCTAAAGGTGTTATTATTGTGAATAATGTACCTGGAGGTCCTGTTGGTATGGGTGCAGGTAGTTCGGGTGGTTCTGTTACTATTCCTGTTATCATGGTTTCAGATGTAGACGGTAATGCAATGAATCAGGCGCTAAACAATGGTGAACAGGTATCTATTTCATTAACCAAATGGGGTTTTGGGTTTAATGATGACCTGGCGATAATGCCTAACTCAGAGGCACCTGGACATGGTTCTGTTCCTCTGAAACAAATGGAAAGCGGCAGCCCTGACGCATACAAATTTTACACTGGTGCATTTGTCGCCAATACTGGTATTAATGATCAAACTAATGTAAAATTGAAATCAACGCTTACTTTTACCCCTACAGGTGGTAGTGCATCCGTTGTTTATGAAGATTCTGTAGTTGTAGCCAATCTTACTTCATTGGATTCTGCTATTGAAATGTTTAGCCCTAGGTCAAAATCATTGAATACTACCCAAACAGGTACTTATACAATGACTTATAACGTTAGTGCAGATAACACAGATGAGAACCCAATTGATAATTCTGTGTCTGTATCTTTAGATGTTACTAAGAATACTTTTTGTAAGGTTCCGTTAGATGCAAATGGTGATCCGATAATAACCGGGTCGGTTAGGGTAAATCAGGCTATTTCATTTACTTGGGGACCTTTATATTACGTTAATAAAGGTGGTAACTATGCTGATGTGTTCAGACTTTCTATTACTGATGATGACACAACTAAGCATTCTTTGAATACTACTGTAGGTAATTTGGATGTTTACCTTTTGAAATGGAATGATGGTAATGCGGATGGTATTATACAAACGACAGAGTTAACTATTAAAGGAGCTGCTTCTAAAGTTTTTACAACTGCCGATTCTAATAATAGGATGTTTAACGCTGTTATTGGTAATCCAGATGGCACTGCAGGACGTGTAGCGTTAGAAGATAATAGTTGGTATTGGGTAGCTGTAGATTTGCCTAGTGGCGTATTCTTAGGTAGTAACAGGAATATTAATTACTATAACAGAAGTAATACCGCTAAAAATGCTACACCATCTAAGATCGAATTTTGGGCTCCTTCCTTTTTAGGTACTGTCGATGCAATGCTGGCTTCAGGAGGAAATGTTAGAATGATTCCTTATGGTGCTGCATCTGATGCTGGAGCAGTAGATATAGATTCTGCTAGTCTGCTTAGTACAAGAAATTCTGTTCCAGCTGTAGCTTTAATTACAGATCCATTCCCTATTAGTGTTGGTAGCACTCCGTCTTCTTTAGTTAAAGAATTGTCTGTGTATCCAAATCCTGCTGTAGAGAATATCACAGTTTCGATTAACTTGGAAAAAATATCACATCGTGCCGATATCAAAATTATTAATGCTGTAGGTCGTAATATGCAAACTGTAAAACATAATGATATAAAGCAAGACAAGGTAGTAATCAGTACTAAATCTTTAGCGCCTGGTAATTATTATGTTGTTTTCTTTGGTGACGACAATACGACGGTTATAAAACCATTTACTGTTGTTGGTAAATAAGATTTAAACTGAATTTTAAAAGCCTCCCAAGATCTGGGAGGCTTTTTTGTTCCACGTGGAACATAGAATATTTATAATGTTGGCCTATATTGCCATTAAACTTGATAATAGTAAAGAATTGTAACTTACCTTTGCAGCTTATGTTTCCTGAATATGATGTTATAGTAGTAGGAGCAGGCCACGCAGGCTGTGAAGCTGCTGCTGCTGCTGCAAATATGGGTTCTAAAGTGATGTTGATCACTATGAATATGCAAACCATTGCCCAAATGAGTTGTAACCCGGCTATGGGTGGCATAGCCAAAGGACAGATTGTACGTGAAATTGATGCCTTGGGTGGGTATAGTGGTATAGTGAGTGATAAGAGCATGATACAGTTCCGCATGCTCAATAAGTCTAAAGGACCGGGCATGTGGAGCCCACGTACACAGAATGACCGGATGTTATTTGCATCTACGTGGAGGGAAATGCTGGAAGCAACCCCTAATATTGACTTTTGGCAGGATATGGTGAAAGAACTCATTGTTTCACGTGGAACAATTAAGGGAGTAATAACCGGCATGGGTCAAACGATATATGGAAAGGCGGTAGTATTAACCAATGGAACCTTTCTAAATGGCGTTATCCATATAGGTGAAAAGCAGTTTGGTGGTGGCAGAATGGGAGAAAAAGGTGCCACAGGGCTTACGGAACAGCTTGTTTCATTGGGTTTTGAGAGCGCAAGGCTTAAAACAGGTACCCCACCAAGGATAGATGGCCGTAGCCTTGACTATAGTAAGATGGAAATTCAGGAAGGTGATGAAGAGATAGTAGGCTTTTCTTATCTGCCAATAGAAAAAGTAAAGTCTAAAGGTCAACGCCATTGCTGGATAACTTACACCAATGAAACGGTACATGAGATTTTAAAGACGGGTTTTGAAAAATCACCTATGTACCAGGGACGTATAAAAGGTTCAGGACCAAGATATTGCCCTAGTATTGAAGATAAAATAAGCCGTTTTGCTGAAAGAGAGCGGCATCAGCTTTTTGTGGAACCGGAAGGATGGAATACAGTGGAGATATACGTAAATGGCTTCAGTACTTCTTTACCTGAAGATGTACAATATAAAGCCTTGAAATTAGTACCCGGTTTTGAAAATTGTCGTTTCTTCCGCCCCGGCTATGCTATAGAGTACGATTATTTCCCGCCTACTCAGCTGCAATTTACTTTGGAAACCAAGCTGATAAAAAATTTGTTCTTTGCCGGGCAAATAAATGGAACTACAGGATATGAAGAAGCTGCTTGCCAAGGCCTAATGGCCGGCATTAATGCACATAGAAATGTACATGATTTAGAGCCTGTAGTATTGCAAAGGAGCGATGCCTACATTGGAGTATTAATAGATGACCTGATAAATAAAGGTACCGATGAGCCATATCGCATGTTTACCAGCCGTGCAGAATTCAGAACACTGCTAAGGCAGGATAATGCAGACCTTCGCTTAACACCGCTGGGCCACGAAATAGGCCTGGCAAGCGATGAACGCCTGCAATTAGTAAAAGAAAAGCAGGAAAAAGTAGCCAAAGTAAAAGAAAAACTGGCCGAATATCCCGTCGACCCCTCTGCTGTAAATACTTACCTGGAATCTATAGGCAGCACACCGCTGACGGAGCGTGCAAGGGCTTTGAAACTGTTACTACGTCCGGGCATAACATTAAAAGACATGCAGGAAGCTTTACCGCAACTGAAAGAAACACTGAATGAAACGGATGTACTGGCTTTAGAGCAGGCGGAGATACAACTGAAGTATGATGTGTATATTGAAAAAGAAAAGGAGCTGGTAAAGAAAATGGCTTCGCTGGAGGACCTTATCATACCGGATAGTTTCAATTATGATAAACTTTCGGCATTATCTACGGAAGCCCGCCAGAAACTAATAAAAATAAAACCCAGGACATTAGGCCAGGCCAGCAGGATAAGTGGGGTAAACCCAAGTGATGTGCAGATACTGATGGTTTACATGGGCAGATAAAAAGAACAAAGGCAAACAAAATATCGTTTGCCTTTTTAGTTTTGATGAACCAATGGACGTAAAAGAAGCTATTTACAAATATTGCCTGTACCAGCCCCGTTGCCATAAGGAAGTAAAGAACAAGCTGTATGAACTAGGCTGCACCACTCCTGAAGTGGATCAATACCTGGCTGAACTGATAGAAACAGGATTGCTGAATGAAGAAAAGTTTGCCAAAGCTATAGCACGTGGTAAATTCAGGCTGAAGCATTGGGGCAGGAATAAAATAGTGCAGCAACTGAAAATGCAGCAGGTATCTGCCTATTGTATAAAGAAAGGACTAAGCGAGATAGACCCCGATGAGTATGAGATAACGCTTAAACGGTTGACTAACAAGAAATGGCAGGAACTGAAAGGCGAAAGGAGCCAGCTGGTAAAAAGACAGAAAGTATTTCGATACATGGTGCAGAAAGGATATGAAATAGATATGGTTAATGATGCAATTAACGAAATCTTAAATGCGAATAAACTACTGTAGGTAGTATTTCGGTATATTTACATTGAGTAAATAAAACAATATGGTGCAACAGGTAACAGAAGGTGTAAGTGTAACAGTTGAAACCTTCTATCAACCCAATCAATCTAACCCGGTTAATTCTGAATTCTTGTTTGCATACCGCATTACAATTGAGAATTTAAGCACCATGCCCGTACAGCTCATCAGCCGCCACTGGCACATTGTAGATAGCAATGGCACAGAAAGAGAAGTTGAAGGCGAAGGAGTAGTGGGCCAGCAACCTATCATACAGCCCGGTGAAAACTACCAATATGTATCAGCCGCCAATTTGCGCAGCGATATAGGAAAAATGTACGGCACCTATCAAATGGTAAATCTTTATAATAAGAAAACCTTTGATGTAAGCATTCCTGAATTCCAGCTGGTAGCACCGTTTAAGATGAATTAATCATTAAAAGTTGTCGTTATAACATCTTATTTCCGTACCTTTGCGCGGCAAATATGAGGCCCCTTCCTTATCTGTTGTAAAGAAGGGGCCGTTTTATTAAGACAATCAAGTATATGGATATTCGTAACATTGCAATTATTGCGCACGTTGACCACGGTAAAACGACGCTGGTTGATAAAATCATCCACGCGACAAAAGTTTTTCGTGATAACCAGGAGACAGGTGAACTGATAATGGACAACAACGACCTGGAACGTGAGCGTGGTATCACCATCCTCGCCAAAAACATTTCGGTAAACTATAAAGGCGTTAAGATTAACGTTATCGATACTCCGGGTCACTCTGACTTTGGTGGTGAAGTAGAGCGCGTACTG
>CAMLKS010000074.1 GCA_946480675.1 uncultured Bacteroidota bacterium | reverse complement strand
AGACAGATGCCACCCAGGCTTTCGCGCTCTACGATAGCTGTTTTATAGCCCAGCTGTGCGGCACGAATTGCAGCCACATATCCGCCGGGGCCGCTACCTACTACGATTACATCATATGCCATAAAATGGAAATAATTTTAAAGTGTTAATGGTTGTTCTAAAAAGACGGACAAATGTAGCTAAATAATCCAATTGCTCAATGGGAATCTGCTTTATATAGCCGTAGCACCGCTATATAAAGCAGATTCCCCGTAACTAACAGCTACGGGGAATCTTTATATAAAATAACTCCTTTTACTTATGCTACCTGCTTACGGCCTTTGCGCATGCTCATGAAATATATAAGCGCATGCAGTATAGCAAAGCCTAATGAAAAATAGTACAAGCCTGTGTCATCCACATCGGGGTCGCTATGGTGCAGTATAGCTACAATGATGAGTATTACCACCATTGCCAGCCCCGTAAGCGATACGGTACGATAGCTCCTGTTGGTAAACTTACCTGCATTCAATATGCTATTGCGCATACCGTAGAACAGATACACATCGAAGCCTATCATCATCCAAACCACCAGGCGTATCCAGGTATCCAGCGGCAGGAATACCATCATGAACAAGCAGGTAGCAATACCCAGAATGGGTACCAGCGGCACCAGCGGCGTACGGAAAGCACGTGGCGCATCGGGCATTTTCTTGCGCATTACCATTACGCCTATACATACTAATATAAAGGCGAAGAGGGTACCGATACTGGTCATTTCACCCACTACCCTGGCAGGTACAAAGGCTGCGAATACACTTACAAAAAGCATGAACAGGAAGTTATTGCGCGCCGGTGTGCGGAAGTTAGGATGCACTTCAGAGAATACTTTAGGTATCAGGCCATCGCGGCTCATTGAGAAGAACACGCGCGACTGACCCATCAGCATCACCATGATAACCGAAGAATAACCGGCCAGTATCGCCACAATGATGGCTTTATTCAGCCATGGATAATCGGGCACAATAACGCCGTTTGCATCCGGGTGCCCCATGTTATCAATGGCTACCGCTACCGGGGCAATACCATCTTTACCGGCAAACAACTGATAATTGGCCACACCCGTCATAACGTGGGCAAACAGGATATATAATATAGTACAGATAAGCAGGGAAAGCAGGATGCCGATAGGCATATCTCGCTTGGGGTTCTTAGCTTCCTGCGCGGCTGTAGATACGGCATCGAAACCGATATAAGCAAAGAACACAATAGCTGCCGCACGCACAATGCCGCTGAAACCAAACTCACCAAAGTTGCCTGTATTTTCAGGGATATAAGGCGTGTAGTTGGTAGGATTGATATACTGCCAGCCCAACGCGATGAATACTAACACAACCGCTACTTTCAGCGCCACGATGACACCATTTACAAAAGCTGATTCCTTCGTTCCCTTCATCAGCAGCAGTGACATCAGTATCACGATGAATACGGCAGGTATATTAATAATACCGCCATCGAAAGGCGATGCGGTAAATTCCGGCCCGAGGTTAATACCGAAATACTGCAGGAATTTTACCAGGTAGCGGCTCCAACTGATAGCTACGGTTGCAGCACCAACGGCATATTCCAGCACCAGGTCCCAACCTATAATCCAGGCGATAAATTCGCCCATGGTAGCAAAAGAATAGGTGTAGGCACTACCTGCTATAGGTATCATAGATGCAAACTCGGCATAGCACAAGCCTGCGAAGGCACAACCTAAAGCGGCTACAATGAAGGAGATGGTAATAGCGGGGCCGGCATTTGTAGCTGCCGCACCACCTGTAATAGAAAAAAGGCCTGCACCTATAATAGCACCAATACCCAATGCTACCAGTGCCGAAGCGGTGAGCGTTTTCTTAAGCCCTTTCTCCGATTCGTCGGCTTCTGCCAATAGTTTTCCTAATGGCTTCCTGATAAATAAACCCATATACTGTTGTGTGATATATAACGTTCAAACCTAAAGATAAAATGCGGGATGTACAAACAACTACCCTCAAATGGGGGTAAACCGGAAATGTTAGGGAAAACAAAATCTTATCCTGCCGGGGCGATACTTTTAGTTTTTTCAGTAGGTTTGGCAGATGTTTCAGAGTAAGGCTTACTATTTTCTACTAATATTATCATTTACACTCTCAAGTTTCACAACGCTGGCGCAACCCATACTGCCCGATATAGCCGGTGCATCAGAAAAAGGCATCAATGTACTTAGCTGGACCTGCCAGTATGATGGTATTAAATCTATCGCCGTACAGCGTTCGGCCGACAGTGTGTATAATTATAGTACGGTAGGCTATGTAAAGAACCTGAAAAAAGGATTGCAGGCATTTATTGACGGCCATCCTGCCCCGGGCAAAAACTGGTATCGCCTGTATATCGTCTTCAATTCAGACCTGACATGGTATAGCAACCGCCTGAACCTGGTTGTAGACAGCGCGGATATACGCAATAAACGGGTGCTGCCACCCAATGACTCCCTGCAAAAACTGGCTGCTAACATAAAAATCGAGGCAAGGCCTGTGACGTCTGAAAGACCCGTTACGTCAACACCGGTCACCGGCACAACAACGACGACTACGACAACAACCAGTACCAGCGCACCTGCATCTACCACAACTGCGGTTGCGCCGAGGATTGTATTAACGATACCCGACGATGGTTCGGAAATAGAGGGCGTTTCTTATATCAAATCGCAGCATGTATTTACCAATCCGTTTACAGGGCATGTGAACCTGGAACTGGAAGATTATAACCGCCATCACTATTCGGTGAACTTTTATAATGACAAGGAAAAGCGCGTGCTGGAAATACCCAGAGTAACCGAACCGCAGATCATTATAGACAAGCGCAACTTTCAGCGGAAAGGCATTTACAAATTTGAACTGAGGCAAGACCGCAAAGTGCTGGAGACAGGCTATATCACGATTTACTAAAAATCGTCCTCAAAGCTTTGCCAGCTTTCCTGTATCATGCGTTTCCATTCGGGGCCCAGGCGCAGGTTACTGCCTGCATATATGCGCATCATACGCACCATTTCTTCGGCATCCCATGAATAGACGTTGCGGGCAAAACGAACGGAGAACCCGCCATAATTGAAATACAGGTTACCCTCCTGGTGCAGGTCTTGCACTAAACGTTCCTGTGTTTCAAAGCCAAAATAGTCGTAACAGTTGCCTTTCAGCGGATGGTCGGTTTTCGATGCCTTGCCTGTATAGTGTAGCGGACCTATGGCAGGCCACTCGTAACGCTTTATCCTGCGTTTGAAGGGGGTACTGGTAACAAGTGTAAGATATTCCATATCCAGCCACACCTCTTCCCTGAAAAACATACGTGATATAAACCTGTAAGATGCCAACGCATATAGGGCGGCTGCCCCAAAACTGGCCAGCACATGCCACAGGTTTGAAGAAATAGGTAATGCCTGCAGCAAAAAGATGGTGGCCATTCCCGTAGTGAATATAAATTCGCCCCAGAACAAAGCCTTGATACGCGTTTCTATACGCCTGCCCAGTTGTATTTGCAGGTGGTCATCGCCCCAATTATAAATGATACGGTCAGGCATTGGTTCAGAGTAAAAAAACATTCAAAACGGACAACTAATATACGATTTTTTCCTTATCGAAAGTTACTTTATCATTAACAATACTACACCCGAATAGTTCGGCAAATGCATCCCTTAACCGCACCTTCACTTCCTCAATATCCACAGGGTGGCCCAGCTCTTTTGCTATGCTGGTTACCTGCTTGTCAGTGATGCCGCAAGGCACTATATAGTCGAAATACTTCAGGTCTGCATTTACATTCAGGGCAAAACCGTGCATGGTTATCCAGCGGCTGCTGCGCACCCCCATGGCACATATCTTGCGTGCCCGTGGTGTACCGGGTTCCAGCCATACACCGGTAGAACCGGCCAGCCTGTCGCCTGCAATACCGTAGTGTGTCAATACGCGAATGATAACTTCTTCCAGGTTGCGCATGTACTTACCCAGGTCGGTATAAAACTGTTCCAGATCCAGTATGGGATAGCCCACAACCTGGCCGGGGCCATGGTAGGTAATATCGCCACCCCGGTTGGTTTTGTAAAAAGCTACATTCAGCTCTTGCAGGCGGCTGTCATTTACCAGCAGGTTTTCCATATGGCCACTCTTGCCCAACGTATATACATGCGGGTGGGTACAAAACAAGAGGTAGTTGCGAATGCCTAAGTCTGCAGGCCTTTCGGCAGCGGGTGTATTATACCACGATGCTTTTATATCCAGCCCTTCTTTCATCAACCCTTCCTGCAGTTGCCATGCGGCACCATATTCTATCTCTCCAAGGTCGCTGAAATGTAATGTTTTACTACCTGTCATAAGGCAGCAAAGTTACAGATTTATCACGCCGTAAATCACCCTGCTTATAAGGCTATAAGCACAATCTGATTAGCGTTTTATTAACATCAAAACAATTACATTTGTTATTACCCTAATTTTAAGAGCAGATTATGTTGAGATTCATGAAGAATAAAATATTAATACCACTGATGATAGTGGCCGCACTGGCCACCTTTTTTTCGTTCAGGTATAGTACTGAGGGCAATTCGGCCGACGAAAAGAAGCGTGTGGTAATAGAAACGGTGATGAAAGCCATACAGCAAAACCACTTTGCTCCACGCGAGGTAAATGACTCGTTCTCTTCCAATGTTTACAAAAAGGTATTGAATAACCTTGACTTTGATAAGCGCGTCTTTACCCAGGAAGATATCAGCAAGCTATCACGTTACGAATTTGTGCTGGATGAAAATGGGGCCGATAATTTCGTGTCTTTTTTCAATGATGTAAATACCATCTATAGCAAACGCATTAATGACATAGAAGGCTATTACAAAGAAGCATTGAAAAAACCTTTCACTTTTACAGGCAATGAAGAAATAAACCTGAATGGCGAAAAGGTGTCTTATGCCGCTAACAGTGCCGACCTGAAAGACCGCTGGCATACGTATCTGAAATACCGTGTACTGAGCCGCTACGTAGACCTTAAAGACGACCAGAAAAAACGCCAGGACAATAAGGACACCAGTCTGAAAAAAATAAAAACAGATGCAGAACTGGAAGCGGAAGCACGCGAGTCGGTAACCAAAAATATGGACTACTACTTTAAGCGTATGCGCAAAATGAAAGACGATGATCGTTTTACGCTTTTTGTAAACAGCATAGCCGGAACGGTTGACCCGCATACGGACTTCTTTCCACCTGCAGATAAAGCACGTTTTGACGAACAGATGTCAGGTACCTTCTTTGGTATAGGTGCTACACTGCAAAACGATGAAGGTAAAATAAAGATCGTATCGATAGTGCCGGGTAGCCCTTGCTGGAAGCAAGGCGACCTGAAAGCAGGCGATTACATATTGAAAGTGGCACAGGGCAATGCAGAGCCTGTGGATATACAAGGCTACGATACCGAAGATGCAGTCAAGCTGATACGTGGTAAGAAAGGCACAGAAGTGCGCCTGACGGTGAAGAAAGTGAGCGGCGCGATACAGGTAATACCCATCATCCGCGATAAGGTGGAGATAGAAGAAACATTTGCCAAATCGGCCATCATCAATACCAAGGATGGGCCTATAGGTTACATATACCTGCCGGAGTTTTATTCAGATTTCCAGCATGTAAATGGCCGCCGCAGCGGTGAAGATGTAGCGATAGAAGTGATGAAGCTGAAGAAATCGGGCGTGAAAGGTATCATCCTCGACCTGCGTTATAATGGTGGTGGATCACTAAGCGATGTGGTGAGCATGGGCGGCCTGTTTATAGATCAGGGCCCGATAGTGCAGGTGAAAGGCAGCAATACATCGGCCGTGCAGCTGGACGACCAGCAAAAAGGCACGCTATATGATGGCCCGCTGGCTATCATGGTAAACTACGGCAGTGCATCGGCATCTGAAATACTGGCGGCAGCCATGCAGGATTATAAGCGTGCCGTGGTTGTAGGTTCTACAACCTTTGGCAAGGGTACGGTTCAGAAAGTGTTATCGCTGGATGAATACCGCAGCTGGCTGGCGAGCATTGCCGGCAGCAATGCCTCCACGGGCGATACGCTGGGCGCCATCAAGCTAACCATTCAGAAGTTTTACCGCATCAACGGTGGCTCTACACAGCTGAAAGGTGTGACACCCGATGTAGTACTGCCCGATCCGTATAGCGAAATAGAAATAGGCGAACGCCGTGATAAAGCTGCGCTGAAATGGGATGAAATACCTGCAGCAAGGTATAGCCCCGTGCCCAATGCTGTAAATGCTGCACAACTGGCAGCACAAAGCAGCAAACGTGTAGCCGGCAACCCTTCTTTCGAACTGATAAAACAAAGTGCTGCCAAGATCAAAAAAGCGGAAGAAGAAAATAGCTATTCGCTGAACGAGGCCAAATACCGTCAGCAACTGGAAGAAGCCAATGCTACTGCCAAAAAGGTAGAAGATATGGAAAAGAAAGCTACCCAGCTGAACATAACCAATGTGAAAGATGACCTGGCACGCATCAACCTCGATAGCTCTTCTATCAATAAAAACGAGAACTGGCTGAAGGCGCTGAAAAAAGACATCTACCTGTCTGAAACGGTGAACATCGTGAACGATATGATGCATATGGACAGCCGCGTGAACCTGGGTACCGGCATGAAATAGCAGCTATAATAAATTGAAAAAGCCCTGTTTATAACACAGGGCTTTTTTATTGTAACTTTGCCATCCGTAAAATGCAGCGATTCTTTTCTTCATATATCAGTGGTATAACATTATTGGTCCTATTGCTTTGCTGCAATAAGCCATTGCACGCGCAGGTAACTACGGATAGCTCTGTTACCGCAAGGCCCGGTGCAGATACCGGTGTAATAAATACCAATGTAACGGCCGCCGCACCAAGGATAGATACCACCCGCCGCACGGAAGACAGTATGCGCGCTGCCATAAAGAAACTGCCTTTTGAACCCAAGCCTAAGAAAGCAGGCATGTATTCAGCCATATGCCCGGGACTGGGACAGATATATAACCGCCAGTACTGGAAAGCCCCGGTAATATATGCGGGTATGGCCGTAGCAGGTTACTTTTTTATTGACAACCTGAATAAATATCAACGCTACCGCAAGGCATACATAGCCCGTATAGATGGCGACCCTACTACTACCGATACGGAACAATATGATACCGATGGCCTGCGCCAACTGCAGGATGGCTATCGCGGCTACCTGGATATGACGGTGCTGTTCACCGCCGTGGGTTATGCAGCGCAGGTAATAGATGCCGTGGCGGCAGCCCACCTGAAAAACTTTGATGTCTCGCGCGATATATCTATGCGTTTCCGCCCGATGGTGGATAACAACCTGGTAGGTTTCGGGTTGGTGATGCACTTCAAATAACACATTGGTACACAATCCATTTTTACAAGTTTTATTTACACATATCCTATCCTAACTTTGCAGTATGCTGCACAGCAAACCAAGAGAGGATAAACACTTACATAAAGGATTACGTAAGCAACTGGTACAATCACTACGCGAAAAAGGGATTAAAGATGAACGTGTGCTGGCAGCCATTGAAGCCATACCCCGCCACTTCTTCCTCGACCCCGCATTTGAACGTATTGCGTACGAAGACCGGGCATTCCCCATTACGGCAGGGCAAACCATTTCCCAACCCTATACAGTAGCCTACCAAACGGAACTGCTGGAGATAAAGAAATTTGACAAAGTGCTGGAAATAGGTACGGGCAGTGCTTACCAGGCATGTGTGCTGGCAGAGATGGGCGCTATGGTATATAGCATAGAACGCCAGAAAGCATTGTACGACTTTGTAGGCCAGTTTTTCTTCATCAGTAAATATCCCAATATCAAACGCTTTTATGGAGATGGGTATCTGGGCTTGCCCTCTTATGCGCCGTTTGACAAAGTAATTGTAACGGCTGCAGCACCTTATGTACCACCCAAGCTGATAGAACAACTGAAACCCGGTGGTATAGCCGTGATACCGGTAGGCGATGATCAGGGCCAGAAGATGATGCGCATCACCAAAGATGCGAATGGCAATGTGAGGGAAGAAGAACTAGGCGATTTCAGTTTCGTGCCTATGCTGGGTGGAAAGAATCAGTAACTCCAAATTATGCTAAAGCTTGAAGCTGCAGACCTGCAACTTTTCAAAGACGTTTTAGGGCAATCTTTATTGTCTTGTTTTTCTTATCAGCTAGCAGGCAACAATAACTCTGTGTCTTATTGGGATGGTGCAGTTGGCATGCATTTCAGTAGGGATGCTAAGATTTACTTTTATACAACACCGGGATTTATAGAAGATGAAATGGGTATCGTATTTCACGACTATAAAATGTTGACAGAAGCTACCCCCCAAATGGCTGAAGAGTTAATATGCAACACTGCTCCCATTTCTGAAATACTAATTTATGGTAGGCCTTTAAACCCCGAAGCATTTAAAGGCCGGCCTAACATATACGACGCTTTCAAGCACGAAACACATACAGATGATGTGTTCCTATTCAAATTTGAGAATGGAAACCAGATGTTAGTGTTCTTTAACTTGATTGCACCTTTTATGGGGATAAAAATCAATGATAGTATTAAAGACTTTTGGAGAGATGTTGAAGATCATGATCTATCTTACTCATTACATCATCATCTGAAAGCCTAACTACCTTCTTTCACTGCCTGTATATTCCGCAGCACGCCCTGCCATTTGCTGCGCTTGATGGGTGAGTCTTTGAATATCTTTTTAAATGCTTCTTCGCCAAGATTTTCCCATTCTGACAGAGAGAGATTCAACACTTCGGGGATG
>CAMLKS010000073.1 GCA_946480675.1 uncultured Bacteroidota bacterium | reverse complement strand
CACAGGGCGAATACCTGTACATCCGCACCGGCGCTACTTACGAAGATGTAAAGAGGTCTTTACAAGATGGCAACTACCTGGATGATATGTGGAGTTTCGAGCTGCTTGCAAAGCAGGCAGGTTATCCGGCACGTGTAAAAGCTGGTAAATACAAGATAACCCCTGGCATGAGCAACTACAACATCGTGCGCATGCTCCGCTCCGGCAGGCAAACACCGGTTAAGCTGGTAATCAATAAAGTGCGCACCAAACAAGACATTGCCCGCCTTATTGGTACCCAGTTGGAAGCGGATTCTAACAAGCTGTTACAACTATTATCAGACAGTGCCTTCTGCGCCAGCTACGGACAGGACACTAATACCATCATGTGCGCCATCATCCCTGATACTTATGAGTTTTACTGGAATACCGGTGCCGAAAAGGCTTTCAGCAAGATACACGACAACTACAAGACATTCTGGAATGATAGCCGCAAACAGCAGGCAGCCGTTAAAAAGTTAACGCTAACACAAATAGCCATCATAGCATCTATAGTGGAGGAAGAGACCAATATGAATGACGAGAAAGGAAATGTGGCCAGCGTCTACATCAATCGCTATAATAAAGGCATGCGGCTGCAAGCCGACCCTACTGTAAAATTCGCGGTGGGTGACTTCGCACTGCGACGTATTACGGGTGTTCATTTGCAAACCGTATCTCTTTACAATACCTATATGAATAGCGGGTTACCTCCCGGTCCCATCTGCACCCCATCAAAGAAAACGCTGGATGCGGTACTAAACAGCCCATCAACCGACTATATATACTTCTGTGCCAAAGAAGACTTTAGCGGCTATCACCGCTTTGCTTCCAACTATAATGACCACATGAAAAATGCCAGGTTATACCAGCAGGCATTGGATGCAAGAGGAATACATTAGCCGTTATGAAAAAACTGCTTATACTATTATTGCTAGTTACCCTGTTGTTCTCTTTTCAGAGCTATAGGAAAGACCTATCTCATGGTAAGAAGTTATTTACTGCCAACTGCAGTATGTGTCATCACCCTACCCGCCCGATAGTAGGCCCACCGCTACAGTACATCAGGAAAGACCTTGATACCAACTGGATATTTGCATTCATTAAAAACCATGATTCTTTTGCTAAAAGTGCAGATACGAGGGCGCAATACATATATACGATATGGCATAAAACCGATGTTAACGAAACATACAATCACCTTAGCCATGACGACCTAAATGCTATGCTTGATTACATCGATACTTTTTCAAGCTATAATCCTACATACTATGCACACAGAAAACTATCAGAAACCCAAATACGATCTATGCTCCATACGATTGACATCATGAAATTTGAAGACCCGTTTAAAAGAATGGATTTTTTAGATTCACTTGCAGGACATTAAACCTACTCCACATCATACAAGTACCTGTCTTTCTTAAAGAAGAAAAGGTAATAAACAGCCAGTACCAATAAGCCGCAGACAAATAGCGATGCAGCATAGATGCGAAAGTCTTTATCGTTAAATTCACCCAGCATCCATACGGAATTGGCCAGTATCCAGCAACACACGGCAATATTATGATATAGTTCCGCCCTTATTTTTCTCGAACGCCACAGGATGTAAAAGGCTACAAATACCGTAGGAAATATCATAAACACCCCACCCAGCTTAAACTCCAGCGCCCAACAGGTATCTTTTACCAGCCATAATAATATATGGCCGTTTTCTATCCAGCGATAGCCTTGGGTTACCTTTACCTCCTTGGGGGTACTGCTTTCCATAGTGCAAGATTAAAATGTAAACGGCAAATATTAAAATGCACATTATACATAAAGCAAATTAACATACAACTGTATCAATTCTTTTTTCAATCTCATTAAGTACCTGTAACTTTGCGGCAAAATTGGAATACCAAAAAATTAAACAAAATATAAAATGAGTAAAGTAAAAGTTGCCATTAATGGTTTTGGTCGCATAGGCCGCCTGGCTTTCCGCCAGATCTACAACATGGACGGTATCGAGGTAGTTGCTATCAACGACCTGACTAAACCAGAGGTACTGGCGCACCTGCTAAAGTACGATACTGCACAGGGCCGTTTTGGTGTAGAAGTAAAACATACCGACGATGCTATCGTTGTAAATGGCAACACTATCAAAATATATGCTCAGAAAGATCCTGCACAAATCCCTTGGGGTCAGCACGGTGTTGACGTGGTACTGGAGTGCACAGGCTTCTTTACAGATGCTGAAAAAGCACAGGCACACATCACTGCAGGCGCTAAGCGTGTAGTTATCTCTGCACCGGCTACCGGCGACCTGAAAACTGTAGTTTACAACGTGAACCACAACATACTGGATGGTAGCGAAACAGTTATCAGCTGCGCTTCCTGCACTACCAACTGCCTGGCGCCTATGGCTAAGGCCCTGAACGACAACTTCGGTATCGTTACAGGTATCATGAGCACTATCCACGCTTATACCAACGACCAGAACACTCTGGATGCACCGCACTCTAAAGGTGACCTGCGCCGTGCACGTGCTGCTGCTGCCAATATCGTTCCTAACTCTACAGGTGCTGCTAAGGCTATAGGCCTAGTACTGCCTGAGCTGAAAGGCAAACTGGACGGTGGTGCACAACGCGTACCAACCATCACAGGTTCGCTGACAGAACTGGTAACTGTACTGGGTAAGAAAACAACTGCTGAAGAGATCAACGCTGCTATGAAAGCTGCTGCCAACGAAAGCTTCGGTTACAATGAAGATGAGATCGTATCAAGCGACATCATCGGTACATCATTCGGTTCTCTGTTTGATGCTACACAAACGAAAGTAATGACCGTAGGCGACCAACAACTGGTAAAAACAGTAAGCTGGTACGATAACGAAATGAGCTATGTTTCTCAACTGGTTCGCACTGTGAAATATTTCGCAGGCCTGATATCTAAATAATCTTACCATTTCATATGAAACGCTACCTTCGCAAGGTGGCGTTTCTTTTTTAAAACCATACTATAGCATGAGCACTTTCAGCAATCATAACTTCAAAGGACAAAAAGCACTGGTGCGTGTAGACTTTAACGTACCTATAAAGGATGGCAAGATAACCGATGATACGCGTATCAAAGCTGCACTGCCTACTATTAAGAAGATATTGGCAGATGGCGGCAGCGTAGTGCTGATGAGCCACTTTGGCCGTCCGCATAAAGACATAGAAAAGAAGCCGCACCTGACACTGGCCGATTTTACCTTGAAGCCTGTGGCCGAACACCTGGCTACCCTGCTGGGCACGGATGTGCAATTTGCGGACGATGCAATAGGCGAAGATGCGCAAAACATAGCGGCCGCACTGCAAGCGGGGCAGGTACTGCTGCTGGAAAACCTGCGCTACTATAAAGAAGAAGAAAAAGGCGACCCTGCATTTGCAGAGAAGCTGTCTAAATACGGTGATGTATATGTGAACGATGCCTTTGGTACTGCACACCGCGCACATGCATCTACAGCTATCATTGCCAACAACTTTGAGGCAGGCAAGAAAATGTTTGGCCTGCTGATGGAAGCGGAAGTAGCCGCAGCAGAACAGGTACTGAACAATGCACAAAAACCATTTGTAGCCATCATAGGTGGTGCAAAAGTTTCTGATAAAATACTGATCATTGAGAACCTGCTGGAAAAAGCAACCGACATCATCATAGGTGGTGGTATGGCTTATACCTTCTTCAAAGCGCAGGGCGGCCACATCGGCAATTCACTGTGCGAAGACGACAGGCTGGACACGGCTAAAGAACTGATGAAGAAAGCCAGCGATAAAGGGGTATGCATACACCTGCCGGGCGATAGCATACTGGCCGATAAATTTGCTGCGGATGCCAACACCTCTTCTGCCATCAATACAGAGATACCGGAAGGCTGGATGGGCCTTGATATAGGGCATTTGGCTTGCGAAACCTTCAGCAAAGTGGTGAAAGAGGGCAAGACCATACTGTGGAACGGCCCGATGGGCGTGTTTGAAATGGAAAAATTCCAACATGGTACTAAATGCATAGCCGATGCGGTAGCAGAAGCAACGGCAAACGGTGCTTACTCACTGGTAGGTGGCGGCGATAGCGTAGCAGCTGTAAACAAGTTTGGCTATGCTGATAAAGTAAGCTATGTATCTACAGGCGGTGGTGCGCTGCTGGAGTTCTTTGAAGGTAAAGAACTGCCGGGTATCGCTGCGATAAAGAAGTAAGTAATAACGAACACTATTATACAAACAGCCTTCCATATGAAGGCTGTTTTCTTTTTAACTTTACTATATGGCTGAACAGCAACCTAACAATCCATTGCATGGTAAAACACTCGAGGTAATTGTAACCGATTTGGCAGCACATTATGGTTGGGAGCGATTGGGCGAGTATATACCCATCAATTGCTTCCTGAATGAGCCGGGCATCAAATCGAGCCTTAAATTTCTGCGCAAAACACCGTGGGCAAGAAAGAAAGTGGAAGATCTTTATGTTGAGTTGTTGATGAGGGAGTGAGGTGTATTATTATATTTTCTTAGAGCCCGCTGAATGGTGACATTGCATTAAGTACTTAATTATTTTTCTAACTTGTCATTATAACCCCTTCATTAAATATGGCGACTATAAATAACTCACCAGACATTACTAAAACTGAAGCAGGTATTTTCGAATCAACAAATAATCTATCAGAAATAATAACTAGTAGAAAAAGCCGCGGCAAAATCATTATGCTTTCGGGCTCAATTGGCACTGAACATATAAAGTTATTTGCTGCTCAGAATGAATACCTAGCTCTGACATTTTACTCAGAATCCAGTTCAAGTAGCTACAACATTAGTATTTCCAATAAGCCTTTAATTTCTTTTCATGATTTTGTTGATTATAAATCAACTTCTAAAACAGCCACATTACTAAAAGGGGATGTTGTGCGATTTATCTTTGACAACGGGACTAACATAGAGACAAATTTGATAGTCGGTGGTTTTAAATCAGGTAAAGAGAAAAGGCAAATCACTTCAATTACAGAAATGCAGCTTTTAGCACTTTCTAAATTATTTGTCGATCACATTGAGGTTTACAATAATAAAAACAATACCCAAACAGTATTTAACTTTCAATCCTGTGAAGCGTACCATTCATTTATAGATGGGCAAAAACTACTGCAAATAATGGCACAACGCATTATCGGAACAAAAATAATAATGAGGGAAAATTTAGTTCTTTAATTTGTTTATCATAAAACATCATGCCATACTCCGAAACACTCGCCAACCGCATACGCGAAGCTTTGATGCACATAGAAGACCTGGAAGAGAAAACCATGTTTAGCGGTATGTGCTTTATGGTGAATGGTAAGATGTGCATCTGTGTAAATGCAGATGGCATCATGTGCCGTGTAGATCCTGAGAGGTATGATGAATTGATGGAGCGCCCCGGCACCCGCCCCATGGATATGAAAGGCAAACCGATGAAGGGATACCTGTATGTAGATACGGAAAACATAAAAAAGAAAAGCGAGCTGGACTACTGGATACAGCTATGCCTGGACTATAACCCCAAAGCGAAAGCCAGCAAGAAGAAAAAGTAGCAGCTGCATTTTTCATTATACCTGCATTGCACATAACGATATTGCAACAATTGCCCCACCCCATAACTTGCAGTAACGATGAAAACACAACTCATTACCATAGCTGTTTTTGCAATGGCCTTTCAGGCCAACCTGGTGAAGGGCCGGCTGGAGGCTGATGGTATACCTGCCTTTATACAGGATGAACACAGCGTGCAAACCACCCCGATGCTCACCAATGCTATTGGTGGTGTAAAGCTGCAGGTGAAGGATGAAGATGTACCCATGGCGGTAGCGCTACTTAGGTACACCGGCTACCGCACAGTATTTGATACGCCACCTGTTCCGGAAAAGAAGGAGGCGCATATACTTATACGTTTTCTGAAGTTTTTATTAGCAGCCGGTGCCGTGCTGGCGTGGGCTTATGTTTACAGGCCAAAGTAATTTTTAAACAGCTGCCGTTTCAGTAACTTCATAGCATGGAATTTGGCAAAGTACCTGAAAACGAACTGGACAATATAGACTTTACCCTGCCGCCCGACCCAAAGGTGACAACCGAGGTGTTGAAGAAGGGCAAAGGCAAAACAAAATTCTTTATTGGCTGCGCTAAATGGGGCCGTAAAGACTGGATAGGTAAACTATACCCTGTTGGCACCAAAGAAAAAGATTTCCTGGAATATTATGCAAAGCTGTTCAACGCTATTGAGTTCAACGCTACGTTTTATAAGTCGCCCGCCCCTGCCGATGTACTGAAATGGAAAAGCAAAGTGCCAAAGGGCTTTAAGTTCTATCCTAAGTTTCCGCAGGTAGTAACCCACCTCAAGCGATTGAAAAATACCGGGCCGGAAGTAGATGCCTTCCTGCAATCTATCATGGAGTTCAAAAATAACCTCGGCCCCATCTTCCTAATGCCACACCCGGGTATGGGCTTGAAACAGCGCGAGGCTATCGAAGACTTCATCGGCCATTTCCCGAAAGATGTAGACATGTTCCTGGAGCTGCGCCATGAAGACTGGTACACCAGCGGCGAGGGATACGATATAGAACTGTATGAATTCCTGCTCAAGCAAAAGCGAGGCACCATCATAACCGATGCTGCCGGCCGCCGCGATTGCGTGCACATGCACCTGAGCACGCCGGAATGCTTCATCCGTTTTGTAGGTAACTCGCTGCACCGTACTGATTATGAACGTATAGACGACTGGGTGCAACGCATTAAAAAATGGATGAAAGAAGGGCTGGAAACCTGCCATTTCTTTATGCACCAGCACGAAGAGCTGCATTCGCCCGAATTAATTAAATATTTAATAGAACAGATGAACAAGCATATTGGCACCGAGCTGGAGCCACCTAAAATGCTGTATGAAGGCGGGCTGTTTAATTAAATATAAAAATCAAACAATACGTGCATTTTTATTTGGGATGAAATAATTCCCCATTGAGTAATTGGGCAATAAAAGCTATCTTCGCCCCCGTATTTTAAAACTTTCGCAGTCATGAACTTGCATGAATATCAAGCCAAAGAATTATTAAAGCGCTATAATGTACCTACGCAAAGTGGTATAGCTGTATCAAATGTGGATGATGCCGTAAAAGCATACAAGCAAATATCTACAGAATCGGGTACCAAATTTGCCGTAGTAAAGGCTCAGATACACGCCGGTGGCCGCGGTAAGGGTACTATGAAAGAAGTACCTGAGCAAAACGGTGTAAAGGTGATAAAGAGTGCCGAAGATGTAGAAACAGTAGCTAAGAACATACTGGGCAATACCTTGGTAACGATACAAACAGGCGCTGCAGGTAAAAAAGTAAATAAAATACTGATAGCGCAGGACATGTATTACGATGGCCCCAGCGAGCGTAAAGAATTTTACCTCTCTATACTGCTGGACCGTACAAAGAAGCAAAACGTAATCATGTACAGCACAGAAGGCGGTATGGACATTGAAGAAGTAGCACACCACACTCCTGAAAAAATATTCAAAGAGTGGGTAGCACCAAACATGCCCCTGCAGGCTTTCCAGGCTCGTAAAATAGCCTTCAACTTTGGCCTGAGCGGCGATGCTTTCAAAAACATGGTGAAATTTGTTACCAACCTTTACAATGCATACGTTGGTCTGGATTGCGCTATGCTGGAGATCAACCCGCTGTTCAAATCTGCTGATGATAAAATATACGCTGTAGACTGCAAAATGAACCTGGATGATAACGCACTGATGCGCCATCCTGACCTGGCAGATATGCGCGATAAGAGCGAAGAGGATCCTACTGAAGTAGAGGCAGGAGAACACAACCTGAACTATGTGAAACTGGACGGTAACGTAGGTTGCATGGTGAATGGCGCTGGCCTGGCCATGGCTACCATGGATATGATCAAACTGGCGGGTGGTGAGCCTGCAAACTTCCTGGACGTAGGAGGTACTGCAAACGCACAAACAGTAGAAGCCGGTTTCCGTATCATCATGAAAGATCCTAACGTTAAGGCTATCCTTATCAATATCTTTGGTGGTATCGTTCGTTGCGACAGGGTTGCTGCGGGTGTTATCGAGGCTTACAACAATATGGGTAATATCAACATTCCTATCATCGTTCGCCTGCAAGGTACCAACGCCGAAATAGCGAAAGAACTGATAGAAAATAGTGGCCTGAAAGTACAATCTGCTATCTTGCTGAGCGAGGCTGCAGACCTGGTACAGAAAGCTATCAACAACTAATACAAAAGAAAAACAATCATAGGTAAAGCTATCTCTTACGGGATAGCTTTATTTTTGTAGCACAACCTTAAAACACGGGATATGAAAGACATATTCAACAAAGTGACCGAAAAAGTATCGGATGCCAAAAGCAGTGTACTGGATAGCTTCAGCCTGGAAAGTCTCTCAGAGAAGTTTACAGGTATGACAGATGCAGCAAAGGAGAAAGCCACAACTTTTACAAATGAACTCATATCCCTATCTCCCATATTGGAAGAAATGGGCTTTAAGACCACAGGCATATCTATAACCATGGGCTTGCCTCCTGATGTTACTTTTCATTTTATAAAGGGCGATGATGTGTCGCCTGAGCGCAGAAGAGAACTGTTAGAACTGCATAAAGACAAGCCCATGTTGGGCACTATCACCAAAATGCTGGTAACAACCGATGAATATCAGGACAAGCTGAAACTTGGTTCATTCCACTTCAGCACTATCGATTTGTGTATCGGCCTTACACCCGGCGTAACCATACAATTAACACCTAAAGGATAATGAAAAGAGCGCTTATGAAGCGCTCTTTTTTATGAAGTTTAACCCTGC
>CAMLKS010000072.1 GCA_946480675.1 uncultured Bacteroidota bacterium | reverse complement strand
AACGATTGGATTTTGAGCATAAGAAGTTTTTTGACCATTGTAGAATTTTTTAATATTCAAAAATAACAGGGATTTCCGTAATGTCTATGCGTATTTCTACGTATAATTTTTCAGTTTCCAATACATGCATTTCCAGTATCAGTGCTTATAATCCTGCTTCTTGCCTATTCTATGTTTGTAATACACTACCGGAGTGTATAGAGGATTTTTTCATCACCAAAAAATACATATTATGGCAACGCTTAAAAAAGAAAGCTTGCAAGGGGTGCAACAAGAGAGAGAAAAAATGCACTTATTGCTGCTGCAAAATCCCAACTACTTTGGGAATCTATCTAAAACGAATCCGCTGTTCAACGAGTTCAAGCCGGTGAAAATTATCAACGGCAATACGACCTATGAACAGGTGACTTGCGTGGGCTACAACCCACAAATGAAAACACTGACCGCAATTGTAAAAATTAACCAGAACAACGGCTACAGCGGCGGCCCATGTACCGCAGGTAGCAAAGAGTATGTTCGTTTCTACATCGACTATCAACGAAATGGCACATGGAAAGACCTTGGTATTGTAAGCTTCGATGCACACGATTTCAGCCATACTACCAGCAATCCACTCTGCTACGCCGTAAACCAGGCTTTCAATCCTGAAGTTACCAGCTGCTGCGGTGATAAACCCGTGTTACCTATCGTCCGCGCCATCCTTTCCTGGAATACTGCACCAACGGCAAATGACCCCGATTATGTACCGGTATGGGGCAATGTGCTGGATGTAAATATCCAACTGGCGCCTAAAAATAGCTGGATATGCTGGCTGAAAGGCAACCTGAAAGACATAGGCCTTACACTGAAAGATGACCAGATAAAATTGCTGGCTGAGAAAATACCGCAGATACCACAGGCATTGGAGCTAAAAACGGAGGAGATAGAGCTGCCGGAACTGATGAAGCTTTACAGCAAAGAGGTAGAAGAAGAGCGTATCGGTTTCACCACAGTAGCTAAAGCCCTGAATGCCGGCGCCCCTTCCTTCGAGCTTTCTAACAGCTTGAAGCTGAGTGGCATTAACCTGAGCAAGCTGGTAGACTTTGTACTGAAACCCAAATTCAACACTACTTATGAAGAGGTGAAATGCGTAGGCCTCAACCGGGATACCAACCGCCTGTATGCTACCGTACATCTTAAAAAACCATCGGGCTATGCTGGCAACCTGTGCAGCAAAGGCAGCAGGGAGTATGTAGCATTCTATATGGACTTTGGTAGCGGTTGGCAATTCATGGGTACCTCATCTGTAGAGGTACACGATGTAACCCCTATGCCAAATGGTGGGTTGTCTTACCATGTAGAGCTACCGGTAAATCTTACCGAGTATCAAAAACAGAAATGCAGCGAAACTTACTTTGCAAAAGTACGCGCCATACTATCGTGGAACCTGCTGCCGCCGGATAACCAACCGGGTTGGGTAGCGCCTTGGGGCGATTGGGAAGAAGCCTGGGTAGAAATACGCCACAGGCAAGGTACGCAGGGTACAGGTAAAAAACCTATCATCACAGCCATAGGTAATATACCGGCCAAAAAGGTGAGCAAGATAACCGGTAAGATAGATAAGACCCTGGATGCACCTGATGCTACGGTAGATAACTTCGACGGCTTCTCATTCAATGGTTCTATTCCTATCACAGGCGTGATACCGGAGCATCCGGATTCAAACAATGTAGGTGCCGCACAGCTGCAGTATAAAATAATGCTGAAACGCGCATCGCAACCCGATAGCAGCTTTGCTGCAGTCAGCACACCATTTACCGTGCTGAAGAATGTGATAGCTGGTGGTATGCTCAATCAATATATAGAGCCAAACACACCGGATATTGCAGGTAATTATCACTACCTGGTAGATTATAATGCGCCAACCATTGTTACCGTGCATGGCGACCTGTTGGGCGTTATCTCTGTTGCCGATTCAGATGTATATGAGTTTTACCTCGAAACATCTGAGGGCTTCACCAGTGAGCGCTGCCGTATAAAGGTTGACAAGCATGCGCCTAAAGATGTACGCATCAAGGTAAATGGTTCTGAAGACTGCGGTACGCTGGTAAAAGGAACAGACATAACCGGTACTTACAGCCTTGCCGATGATGAGAACAACTGCCATAGTGTAGCGTTCGAATTCATACAACTGCGCAGTGGCGATAGCACCACATTCAAAGTAGACGGTGTTGTTCGCAGTTTCGGTTCGCAGATCACTGTTCCGGGTATAGGCAAAACCGGTAACTGGTCTATGACCACAAACAATGTGCGCAAATGCGGATATAACATAAGGCTATATGCATATGACAAGACGTTGCTATGTTATCCTTTCGTATCCTACGCATATACCTTCTATCAACAATATGCTGTAGATACTATTGGTTTCTGCCTCAACGAAGCATAAATAACATATCCCTATTGCTAAAACGAAGAGCCACCGCGTCTGCGGTGGCTTTGTTATTATTTTACCCTGCCCAGCCTTCCCTGTCCAGGCTACGGTATTGTATAGCTTCTGCTAAGTGTTCCGGTCTTATCTCTTCGCTGCCGGCCAGGTCGGCTATGGTGCGCGATACTTTTAATATCCTGTCATACGCCCGGGCCGATAGGTTGAGCCTGTCCATTGCTGTTTTCAGCAGTGTTTGCCCTACACTGTTTATCACGCATATTTCTTTCAGTTGCTTGCTGCCCATTTGTGCATTGGTATAAATACCTTGCTGTCCTTCAAAGCGCTTATCCTGTATATCACGGGCTTTCAGTACACGCTCGCGTACAGCGTCGCTATGTTCAGATGTACGTTGTGATGATAGTTCGTTAAATGAAACAGGTGTTACTTCCACATGTAAGTCTATCCTATCCAGCAGCGGGCCCGATATTTTATTCAAGTAGCGCTGCACCACCATCGGGCTGCAAGTACATTCTTTTTCAGGATGGTTAAAATAACCACATGGGCAGGGGTTCATCGAAGCTATCAGCATAAAGCTGGCAGGAAAATCAATGCTCACTTTAGCACGCGATATAGACACACGCCGTTCTTCCATAGGCTGGCGCATCACTTCCAGCACTGTACGTTTAAATTCCGGCAGCTCATCAAGAAACAGCACACCATTATGTGCCAGCGATATTTCTCCCGGTTGTGGCATGCCACCGCCACCCACCAGCGCTACATCACTAATAGTATGGTGCGGCGAACGGAACGGACGTTTGGAAATAAGTGAAGTATTGACAGGCAGCTTACCCGCTACCGAATGTATCTTGGTTGTTTCCAGTGCCTCGTGCAGGCTAAGGGGTGGTAGTATTGTTGGCAGTCTTTTTGCCAGCATGGTTTTACCCGCCCCCGGCGGGCCAATGAGTATAGCATTGTGTCCACCTGCGGCGGCTATCTCCAATGCACGTTTCACATTCTCCTGCCCTTTTACATCGCTGAAATCAATATCAAATTCATATTGCGAATTATAGAACTCTTCGCGTGTATTTACAGTGACAGGTGTTAGGCTAGCTGCACCGTTAAAGAAATCAACTACCTCTTTTATATTACTTACGCCATATACATCCAGGTTATTTACCAGCGCAGCTTCGCGGGCATTTTCTTTAGGCAGTATCAATCCCTTGTATTTTTCCGTACGGGCTTGTATAGCTATCGGTAATGCACCCTTTATAGGTTGCAGCGAGCCATCCAACGATAGCTCACCCATTATGATATATTTATCCAGATCATCGGCAGGTAATTGTTTTGTTGCCGCCAGCATGCCTATAGCTATGGGCAAGTCGTATGCAGAGCCTGCCTTGCGTATATCGGCAGGAGCCATGTTTACCACCACTTTATTACGAGGGCGATCGTAGCCATTATTTTTCATGGCAGAGAGCACACGCTCTGTACTTTCCTTCACAGCATTATCGGGCAGGCCTACTATAAAATAGCCTGTTGTGCCACCCACTACTATGTCTACTTCTATTGTGATAGTGATAGCCTCTACACCATATACCGCGCTACCGAAAACTTTTACCAGCATAATGAGGAGCTAATTTATAACATAAAATGCTGTGTAATTTTATATAATTTTAATAACATCGCATTTTCGCTAACCCTAATGAATTTTTGATGGCGCTGACCACAACCGAAAAGCTGGATATCACTAACATCGGACTCATGCTTATTTCTGGTATCATAGCTATGATACTCCCCTTCGAGCTTTTTCTTTTTTCCTATGCCATACTCGGGCCGTTGCATTATTTCACTGAAATATCGTGGTTGCACGATAGGAAGTATTATACCAAAGAACGCTATGATGCCATTATCCTTATTGTCATCGGCTTACTGATGACCCTGCGTTTTTTCGATAATTTTCTGGAAATCGATTTTCCCCCCGGCTTCGATGCTAACCTTGCTTACATAGCACTTTTATGTTCGGTAGTATTTGTTACCGTCAAAAATAAATTTTACCGGATAGGCGGTATTATACTACTTATATTCTCTTCGCAGGTATCACAGCATTTCTATTTATTCTTTTCAGTCTTTTTGCCCACGCTGGTACATGTCTATTTTTTCACGGCATTGTTCATGTTGTATGGGGCATTGAAAAGTCAGAGCCGCTTTGGCATCTTAGCAGTAGCATGTATGGTAGTATGCCCTATCCTATTGGCAGTTGTTTTTCCTGATAGAACTTTTTATGCGCCCACATCCTACAGCATGGAAGCGTATAATCCATTTAAAGTGGTAAACATAAACTGGCTGCAAAATGTAAATGGTATAGAGGCCCAGGAGAGTATGGCGGCCTGGGATAGTATCATTTTTCATTCCAGGGAAGGCATCTTGCTGATGCGCTTCATTGCATTTGCTTATACTTATCATTACCTCAACTGGTTTTCTAAAACCAGCATCATTCAATGGCATAAAGTACCTAAAGTGCGCTTTATTGCTGTTATCATTTTATGGCTTATCAGCATTGGCCTTTACATTACAAACTATGCCATGGGCTTGCAGTGGTTGTTATTTGTAAGCTTTCTGCATGTATTACTAGAGCTGCCTTTGAATGTGACCAGTATTATAGGCATTGGTTCTTATTTTAAATCACGCTTATTTAAACCTGCTTCAGCATAGAATCATTCTTCTTATTTTTGTTTCATGAGCAATACGGTTCTTTTTACTAAAGAAAATGGCATTGGGTATATCACACTCAACCGCCCTGAAAAATATAACAGCTTCAACCGCGAAATGGCATTAGCCTTTCAGCAGCACCTGGATGACTGTGAAAATGATGAAGAGGTACGGTGCATATACGTGAGCGGTGCCGGTAAGGGTTTCTGTGCAGGGCAAGACTTATCTGAAGCCACCGACCCTCAAGGCCCCGAACTGGAAGCTATTGTGCGGGAACATTACAATCCTATTATCAGGAGGCTTCGTAAAATAGAGAAACCAATTATAGCAGCAGTGAATGGTGTTGCAGCCGGCGCTGGGGCTAATATAGCATTGGCTTGCGATATTGTATTAGCTACCAGCAGCGCTACCTTCATACAGGCTTTTAGCAAGATAGCTTTAATACCCGATAGCGCAGGTACCTTCATACTGCCGCGCCTGGTAGGTATGCAGCGCGCACTGGCACTTACGATGCTGGGCGAGAAAGTAACTGCAGAAGAAGCAGTAGCTATGGGCATGATATACAAAAGCTTTGCCGATGAAAGCTTTGAACAGGAAACAAAAAAAATAGCAGCAACCCTAGCTCAAATGCCAACTAAAGGCTTGGGGCTTACTAAACGACTGATAAATGAAACATGGAACAACACGTTGGAACAACAGCTGGACCGCGAAAAGGAACTGCAGGTAGAGGCTGGCGCTACTTACGATTTTAAAGAAGGTGTGAATGCTTTCCTTGAAAAGCGAAAGCCGGAATTCAAAGGCAAATAAATTTTAGTGCAGATATTTGTAACCCTCTTCCGTAAGAGGGTTTTTATTTTACGATACGCTTTATAGCCAGATTGCCATAATCACATCATTTACCGTATTACCTGCACGGTATATCCAGCTAACCAATTGCAGGTAGGGCACCTTGTATGTTTTCATTGTATTGCGATGCATGTGTTCTTACCAACTTCTCTACTATGGCAGCAGTCTGGTCGGGGTAATCTACGCTTACCGTTTCTCCCGCCATCAGCCACCATTGTATACGGTCGTAATATTTCCTATTCAGGCATTTTATTACCGGCACTCCCAGTGTTTCCAACGCCGCAGCGTTGCAGTGTTGTTCATATTGCTGCTGCATAGGTATTGCCAAAACCTTTTTCCCTAAGTACATCGCTTCTGCGGGGCCTTCAAAGCCTGCACCGCAAAGTACGCCGGCACTTGCCGCCATGCTTTTAATGAACGTTTTATTTTCTATTGGCTGCACATATACATTCTTAAAGTTGAATGCTTCTTTATTGTGTTTTGAAAACACTTCCCACTTCACATTTTCAAATACGGAAAGGTGTTCTACCAATGCCTTGTCATCATATGCAGGCAGGTATACGGTGTAATGCCCCGCATTGGTAGGCTTCAATTCGCGTATCTCTTTTCTTATAACAGGTGTATATATCTTAGGTGAGTAGGAACGAAAATGAAAACCATAATAATCAGTAACGGGCGCATAGTGCTTTAGTACTAATTCGCCCTTCCAGTCTTTGAATGCAGGTGCAGGCGCATTGGGAGATAACACGGCGCTTTGATGGCTCAGGCCGATACATGGCTTATTTTTCAACTTGCATGCCCATGCCGATACTGCATCAAAATCATTTACTACCAGGTCATACTCTTCCACGGGTAGTTGTTTAATATCTCTTATCAGCCTTGGCAGGTTCGATTTTCTCAATGTCTTCCATATATCCACACCACCATTCTTTCCAAAAATAAAGCTCATGCCATACAGCTTATATTTTACCGGAAAGGGTACGTCCACATCTGCCTGTATGCCGCTTATTAATACATCCACTTCTCCATACTTTGCCAGTTCAGGATATACATCGCGTGCACGGCTCAGGTGGCCATTGCCTGTACCTTGTATTGCAAATAGTATTTTCACGGTATTATGCTGCTTCTATTGTTCCTGTTAATCCACTAAGATTGCCGGGGGCATTTTGCTTCACATTCAGTTCCTGCATCAGGCTGGCCATCATTTCTTTCGGGCTTTCTTTCGGCTGTTTTTTCTTGTTGACATCTATTGCTTGGGCTACAGGGTCTTCTGTGTATTTGTAAATCGACCACTTGTTGTCGTTATACTCCAGTGCTGTTAGGTTCTCTATCCAGTCTCCGGAGTTCATGTATATCACAGTCCCTTTTTCGGTAACAATGGTGCGTATTTCCGGATGGTGTATGTGGCCACAGATAACGTACTTGTAATGATTGTCGGCAGCTATATCGCAAACAGTTGCCTCAAATTTATTGATAAACTTTACGGCGCCTTTTACACTATTCTTTATCCTTTTCGAT
Source organism: uncultured Bacteroidota bacterium (assembly GCA_946480675.1). Next base: position 1,466 of record CAMLKS010000072.1, on the reverse strand, counting down.
AGCGAAACCTTACCCTGCCCAAGCTTTAAGGATATAAAGTTTACAAAGCGGTTGATAAGTATCAGCGTATCGTATCCTATAGCTCCCAGCCTGGCCAGCCACTTGCTATGCTGCATCACCACATCAAACACATCGCCATGAAATATCCATACGTTGGCGCCATCTATTTTCAGGGAAAGCTTGTTGGTTATCTTTAAAGAGCCTAACTGGAAATCACGAAACCTGCGTAGCATTTCATCATGATTGCCGGGTATGTAGTAGACAGGAATATCTTTTGCTATTAATCCCACCAGGTGTTTTATCACCATCATATGGGTAGATGGCCAATATCTTTTGCTGAATTGCCAGATGTCTATAATGTCACCATTGAGCACTACAGCTTTGGGTTTAATGCTCTTCAGGTATTGAAGTAGTTCTTTTGCATGGCAGCCATAGGTTCCCAGGTGTGTGTCTGACAGAACAACTATATCCACTTCTCTTTTGGCCATAAAAAATCGCTCTTATGTAAAACAGTCTATCGTTTTACAAAAAGAGCGATTCAGTATAACGCCTGTATTAAGGCCTGATTAAGTGAATATTAAGAAACTCGTCAATTTGTAAAAATTAATTGAGTAAGGCCTCTATTTGCTTTATTAATGCCTCCGTTTCGCTAGGCCTTGGAGATGTTTCGGCGGCAAACTTTCCTTGTTTATCTATCAAGTAGTAAGATGGTACACCTTGCACACCATACAGTTTGGCAGCAGGTGCTTGCCATCCGCCAGGCTCGCAGGTATGTATGCCACCAATGCCATGTTTTTCAATTGCATTCTTCCAGGCATTCATGTCTTCGTCTATTGATACATTGAGGAATACCACGTCTTTGTCTTTAAAATGCTCCTTTACTTTTTGGGCAAATGGTAATTCGCGCAAACAGGGGCCGCACCAGCTGGCCCAGAAATCCAGGTAAACTACTTTGCCTTTCAGGTCGGATAATTTCATGCTTTTGCCTTCCAATGTTGTGAAGGCAAAATCCATTGCCGGCTGGCCGGCTGCCATTTTACGTTTCAGCCCTACCACGCGCTCTATGATACTATCGTAAGCCGATGTTTTATAGTCTTTCCTGAAATCAGCATACATCTTTTCAACTGTCGCCAGGGGGTTATACTTTACATTGCTATATAGTTGGTTAGCAAAATAGTACTCGCGTGTTTTAGCCGGCATGGTTTGTTTTGCCTGTTCATTTACAACCTTCTGTTGCATCTCTTTTTTTACCACTTCACTCACAGTACTGTCGTCGGCTATCTTGGCTTTATACCTGTTGTTGTAAATATCAGATACGTACATAACGTAAGGCGGTATCCCCACATATTTATCATCAAATGCAATAGGTACATCCATTGCCATTTTATAATCTTCCTTCGTCAGCTTCACTGTCATGCTCTTCTGTTTCATCATAGCATGCATAAAAGAGTAGCGCAGCATATCTG
>CAMLKS010000071.1 GCA_946480675.1 uncultured Bacteroidota bacterium | reverse complement strand
ACGCACATTGCTGGCATATAATTGTTTAAAACCCACCCACTGCAATGCCATGAACAGGATGCCCAGTACCAGGGTAGCAGTTACCAATACACGGTATTGAGGCATTTTGCGCTGTTTGAAAGCACGCACACCCAATATCATGGTCACACTGCTAAGCAGGATGGCCACCGTTGATATGGTAAAAACATTGGGCAAATGGTAATATACCCAATTGCCCTGCGCCTGCCTTACTATATAGGCGCTGGTTAGTCCCGCAAACATCATGGCAATGCTGCCCATAGCCACCCATAGGGCAAACTTATGCGGATGTATCTTTCTTCTTTCTGCTGTTGAAGGCACGGCTCCCTGCATCATTTTATTAATTATTTTACATCTTATCAAACAACAATGCCAGCAATACTACCGGCAGGTATATAAAGGATGCGAACATTACACGTCGGGCCGATTTATAATCGTTACGTATATAAAAGGCTACCGAAGCTATAAAGTAAAATATTCCGCAGGCAATGCTCACCCACATGCCTATATTTCCTGCCATACCTATCACGCGCGGTGTTATGGCCAGGGGCACCAGTATAATACTATAGAACATGCACTGTAAGGCTGTAAACCTGGAGCTGCGTTCTTGTGATGGCAGCATGCTGATGCCGGCTTTTTTATACTCGTCATATCCTACCCAACCTATGGCCCAGTAGTGCGGAAATTGCCAGAAGAATTGTATCAGGAAAAGGATCCAGCCACCTACACCCAGGGACCCGGTAGCAGCGACCCACCCCAAAAGCGGGGGCAAAGCACCGGGAATGGCGCCTATCAGCACCGCCACGGGGTGCACCCTTTTCATAGGGGTATAGGCAAAACCATACAGCATCAGGGAAGTAAAGCTCAATATGCCCGCCAGCGGGTTGAAGACTACGGCCAGCAGCAGGGCACCTGCCAAACCGGCTATACCTGCGATGGCCCACGCTTCTGTAGCGCTCATCCTGCCATCGGGCAAGGGGCGGTACATGGTACGCTTCATTTTAGCATCGCCTTCTTTCTCTAATATTTGATTGATGGTATTGGCACCACCGGTAACCAGGATGCCGCCTATAAAAAGTGTCAGGACTTTATCCCACTGAAAACTGGTATTGGGGGCCAGCAGGTAGCCTATCACGCTTGAAAAAACGACCATGAAGCTCAGATTAGGCTTCAAAAGCTGGCTATAGTCCTTAAACTTAGCCATTACCCAAAGGTTCTCTTTGGCTTTAATTGGCGCTTCCTGCAACATTCCTTAACAGAAGATTAATGAAAAAGTAGCGCAAAGGTAGGCGATAAAAGGTGGAAAAGCTAATTTACCCGCCAAAATATGACATGGGCAACTGCTTACTATCATATATAAAAGGTAATCACTCACTGACAGTGGTATGCATTTCAACGGCACATAATGCTAAAACGAAACAATATACGTTTATTTAACGTTTATTTAACGTATATTTGCACTATAAAATCGCTACATGAAAACGTTACGCAGCAGAAAAAACACAACAAAGCGCAACAAGTCGGTATACCAACCCATTGATTTTCAATATCTGTAAATGAGAGAAAATGAAAAGCTGAATTTCACAACAAAACACAACAAATTACCAGCTACCGCTGGCGCCGCCACCACCACTGCTACCACCACCAAAACCACCAAAACCACCGCCGCCGGAGCCGCCGCCACCCCAGCCGCTACCGCCGCCAAATCCGCCACCTCCAACAAACCATCCACCACCGCTATTGCCCCAGCCACGATATCCACGGCCGCTCATATAGCTGCCACCACCGCCGCCGCCTATCTTGCTCAGCACCCATAGCACCACGTACACGCCTATTATCAGCAGTACTATCACTATGGCCGATGGGCTGCCGCCCCGCTTACGTTCTTTGTCATCATTGGTATATTCGCCCTTAGTCGCAGCTATCACGGCATCGGCAGCTTTGCTGAAACCATCGTAGTAATTGCCTGCCTTAAACGAAGGCGCCATCTCATTACGGATAATGCGCCCGGCCACTGCATCGGGCAAAGCCCCTTCCAATCCGTAGCCTGTTGTAATGTTTATCTTACGGTCTTCTTTCGATGCCAGTATCAGCACACCATTGTCTTTACCCTTCTGCCCTACGGCCCAGCGGTTAAACAGTTCTACACCATATTGGGACGGTTCGTAGCTGCCTATACTGGTCAGGGTCACAATGGTTATCTGGGTAGATGAGGTCTTCTCATATTCCAGCAGCTTGGCTTCCAGCATTTCGCGCTGGCTGGCATCCAGCATACCGGCCATGTCGTTTACCAGTCTTGGCGGGTTAGGCCTTGGCGGAAAGTCCTCGTCACCTGCCAAGGCGGGCATGGCTATAAATACAGCCAGCATGATGGCTATACATCTCGTCAGGAAAGCAGGAAGCTGTCTGGTCATTTACCAAATACTATTTCGTCGGGCAATTCATTCTTAGTAATCGTAGGGTCGTAAGGAAAGTGGGTGGCAAGGGCATCGCCCAGCTCATTTACACAGGTACAGAGCCCTGTCGCTATTTCACCGCGCTTCAGGTGGTCTTTCAGGTGCTGGGCAGCAGCCTCCCAAAATACGGGGCCACCCGCCTTCTCATATATCTCTTTATCGCCAACTATGGCATACTGGTGATCATCAATAGCCAGGTATACCAGCACGGCATTCCGCCGCTCTGTTTCGGCCATTCCCAGCAGGGCAAATAGCTCCCAGGCACGGTCCATGGCATCTACGTAGCTGCACCTGCTTTCTACATACACGCGCACCTCGCCCGTGGTCTTGTTTTCAGCATTGCGTATGCAAGCCACTACCTGCTCCTGCTGTGCAGGGCTTAGTAGTGGCTTCTTTTTGAATAGTGAGAACATGGTTTGCCGTTCCTAAAGTTAAAACTGTACCTGTGGTGCTTTCTGCGCCGAAGCATCTGCTTCAAACATGCCTTTGGCAGTAAAGCCCATTATGCCACCAAATATGTTATTGGGGAAGATGCGCAGCTTGGTATTATACTCCTGCACCGCATCATTAAAGTTCTTGCGGGCTACTGTTATACGGTTTTCAGTGCCTTCCAGCTGATCTTGCAGGACCAGGAAGTTCTGGTTAGCTTTCAGTTCAGGATACGCTTCCGATACCACCATCAGCCGGCCCAGTGCCTGGCTTAGCTCACCCTGTGCACTTTGAAACTCGCGCAGCTTTTCAGGGGTAAGGTTATCCGGATTCACTTGTATAGATGTAGCCTTTGCGCGTGCATTGATCACATCGGTCAGGGTCTTCTGTTCAAAATTGGCAGCGCCTTTTACCGTATTTACCAGGTTCGGTATCAGGTCGGCACGGCGTTGATATTGGTTTTGTACCTCTCCCCACTTACTTTTAGAATTTTCATCCAGTGTCACCAGCGACTTCTGCACATTGCAGGTCATGCAACCGCCAATAAGCAGTAAGCCCAGTAAAACCATTAATAGAAGGGAACCTTTTTTCATTGTTGATAATTTTAGCCAAAAGTAGTGTTTCTTAATATACAAAAGACGCTACCATCGGTCAGCGTCTTTTGCCCGTCGGTTAACGGGTATTTAATGAAGGTGAATATTATATGCGTCGTCCCATATAGAACCTGGCACTCAGGCCAAACATATTGTGCGGGAAGAAATCTACTTCGCTCACAAAGTTGATAGCGGGCTTAATATCGGCACTCAGGCCCAATGGTATCTTTTTGAATACATATTCAACCCCACCTATGCCGGATACGCCGAATATGGCACGGTTGTCATCCATCCACCTGCGTTCATCATCTACGTAGCGCCAGCCACGGTCCCAAACACCGCCGTGCAAGCCGCCGCCCATAAAAATGCGCCAGGAGGGATCGGGCAGTATGATATGAAACTCCAGCAAGCCCACCGCATTGAAGCTTTCGCCTTCCAGCCCCATGATGCCACCGGCATTCAGCTGGCCTAAACCGGCAGAACCGGCCTGTGCGTTCGCCCGCTGTGTAAATAATGTTCCGATAAACAATGCTGACAGTAACAAAAACTTTTTCATATAATTAATTTTGGTCTCAGAAATATGCATTTATATAAACCGTGCCAAGTCTGCAAAGTTTATTCGCCGTTTTAACGCTTTTTTAATTGCAAAAGTTATTTTTGCGCACAAATCCAATTACGAGAGATGCAAGGTTTTGAAGCCACATTAACTTATGCCCGGGAGCAGGATGAAGTAGATATACTTTATCCCTTTCGTGAGCGTTTCCGCATTCCCCAACACGAAGGACGGGATGTATATTATTTCTGTGGAAACTCATTGGGGCTTCAACCTAAGAGTGTAGCCTACCTGATGGAGCAGGAACTGGAAGACTGGGCGAAGTATGGCGTAGAAGGGCACTTCCAGGCACGTAACCCCTGGTTTTCGTACCACAAATTGTTTAATGAAAGGTTAGCTAAAATAGTAGGTGCAAAACCTGATGAGGTAGTAGCTACCAACACGCTGACCGTAAACCTGCACCTGTTGATGGTATCTTTCTACAGGCCGGAGGGTAAACGCTATAAGATATTGATGGAAGCAAGTGCATTCCCTTCCGACCAATATGCTGTGGAAACACAAGTGCGCATGCATGGCTACGATCCTGCAGATGCTATTATAGAAATAGCGCCTCGCCAGGGTGAACACATCATAGAAGAGCAAGACATACTACAAGCAATAGAAGATGCGGGCGAGAGCCTTGCATTGGTAATGCTGGGTGGCGTAAACTATTACACCGGCCAGTTCTTCGACCTGGCAAAAATAACACAGGCCGCACACCGCGTAGGTGCTTATGCGGGTTACGACTTGGCGCATGCGGTAGGTAACATACCCCTGCAACTGCACGACTGGAATATAGACTTCGCCTGCTGGTGTTCTTATAAGTACCTGAATTCAGGACCCGGTGGTGTAGGTGGCATGTATGTGCATGAGCATCACTATAGCAATCCCAAAATATTCCGCCTGGGCGGCTGGTGGGGCAATAGCGAAAGTACCCGCTTCAAAATGGAGAAGGGTTTTATACCGCAGAACAATGCCGGCAGCTGGCAAATGAGCAATGCCCCGGTATTCAACATGGTAGCGCACAACGCATCGCTGGATATATATGATAAGGCCGGCATGAAAGCCCTGCGTGAAAAAAGCGAACGCCTGACAGCCTACCTGGAATGGCTATTAAGGCAAATAACACATTTACCATTCGAGATCATCACCCCAACAGATGCTCACCGCCGTGGTTGCCAGCTTTCCATGCTGTTTGGCGAAAGAGGCAAGGAAGTGTTTGAAACACTGACCGCTAATGGTGTGATAGCCGACTGGAGGGAACCGAATGTGATACGCGTAGCACCTGTGCCTCTTTACAATACTTATGAGGATTGCTACAAGTTTTACGAGATACTGATGAGTATAAAATAATACAGAAAGGGCCTCTTTATGGAGGCTCTTTTGTTTTTCCTAACTTGCTACCTTTGCGACGCAAATGGCCATTTTCTACAATACCGATACACTACCTGCATTCAAAGATGCAGTCATTACTATAGGCACCTTCGATGGTGTGCACATGGGACATAAAGTTATTTTGCAGCAAATAGTAAAGCATGCAAAAGAAGCCGGTGGCGAAAGCATCCTCATCACCTTTGAACCACACCCACGCAAACTGATAGCACCTGACCAGCCATTGAAAATACTAACCCCGCTGGAGCAGAAGCTGCAACTGGTATTGAACGAAGGAGTAGACCATGTAGTTGTTGCTCCCTTTACTCAAGCTTTTGCAGACCTGTCTGCTGAAGCGTACATCCAAGATTTCCTGGTAGCAAAATTCAAACCCAAAGCCATTGTTATTGGTTACGATCACCGCTTTGGGCACGACCGCGCGGGAGACATAAGCCTTCTGAAAAAGCATGCTACCACACATGGCTATACCGTATATGAGATACCGGCACAACTGATAGAAGAAGCTGCTGTAAGCTCTACCAAAATACGCAATGCCATACAGGCCGGCCACGTAAGTGAAGCAACTCAAATGCTGGGCAGGCATTATAGCATTACGGGTACTGTAATACCGGGAGCCAGGCTTGGCAGGACCATAGGCTTCCCCACCGCCAATGTGCAACCACTGGATGCTGACCAACTGATACCTGAAAAGGGTGTGTATGCCATACAACTAGAATGGAAAGACCAAGCCTATAATGGTATGCTGAACATAGGCAACCGCCCTACCGTGAGCAATGAATTGACACTGCACATAGAGGCACACCTGTTCGACTTTAGTGAGGATATTTATGATGAAACGGTAGAGATCATATTTGTGCAACGCTTGCGCGATGAGGTAAAATTTCCATCGCTGGATGCATTGAAGGATCAACTGCAAAAAGATAAAGCAGCAGCCATGCACGCCCTGCTTTAAGCAGCCTCCATTTTACCTACCATTTCCTTTAGCAGTTCTGTGTCCGCCACATTGCTGTCTATACCTACGGCACGTGCACTGTATTCGCCCAATAGCATCATACAGTGCTCTACTTTGTGCAAAGGCCAGTGACGCGCTATCTCCAGTATCTTACGTCCACCCCACCCTAATACTGCATTTATTTCCTTTTCTGTTTTCTGATGCAGGAAATTGGCCTGGTATAGTTTATTGAAATGACTATAAAACGATCCTATCATCAGTACCATTGGCGCCGATTTAGGGTTGGCTACAAAATAAGCCAGCATACGATACAGCTTATCCTTATCGCCCGATGTCAGCGCTTCAGGAAATTCAAACACATTATACTCGCGGCTGATACCGATGTATTTCTGTATCATCTCTGCTGTTAAAGCAGGTTCATTAGGCACGTTGATGCGCACCTTCTCTATTTCGTTGGCTATCTTCTGCAGGTCGTTTCCCAGGTAGGTAGCCAGTATTTGCGACTCCCGCTCGCCGACTGTAAAGCCTATTTCCCGCCCATATCCCTGTATCCAGCCCGGCATATTATCGTCCTTCACTTTTTCTGATGTAAAGTGCACACCTTTCGCCTTCACATCTTTCAACATTTTGCTACGACCATCGGCCTTTTTAAAGCGGTGTTCTATCAGAAAAATAGTAGTGGGCGAAGGATTGGCTATATAGCCTGCCAGTTCGTTCAGCGAACGCATCTGCGCGGCATCTTTCAATATCACTACCTGCCTTTCGGCAAACATGGGAAACCTGCGGCAGGCATTCACCACATCACTCCACTCTACATCTTTTCCATACAGCACCATCAGGTTAAAGTCCTTTTCATGGGGCTGCAATATCTTTTCCTCAAAATACTGCGTTATCATATCCAGGTAATACGGCTCTTCGCCATCTACCAGATAAACAGGTGCATATTGCTTTGCCTCTAACGATTGTACCAGCTTCTTGAATTCTGCCGTCATAATATTATTCTGTCACGTATACCGGTTCGGGATGGATGTGGGGCAAGCCTTTCAGATGCAGGTACACTTTAGCGGTGGTCAATACATCCTGCATGCAATACTTAGCTATGCGCGGCAGGTCTTTCTCTTTCCAGAAAACATCGGCCACCATGCTGCCATCCATATCATCTTTGGGCGAAGGTATTCCTAATACTTCTGCCAGCAAAGACAATGAAGTAAAATGCTTATAATCGCCAAAGCGCCACATATCCATCGTGTCTATATGATTCACTTCCCATGGCTTTTTGCCACTCAGTTGCATCATTTCTGGCAGGGCAATACCATTGATGATCATTCTGCGGCAAAGGAAAGGGATATCAAACTCCTTGATATTGTGGCCGCAGAAAACCGTATTCGGGTAGAATTGCAATACTTTGCCCAACAGTTCCACAAAATCGCGCAATAATGTAGCTTCCTCCTCATTTGCTACCGATTTTAACCTCAGCTTCCACACTTCGCCGTTTTGCTGCAGGCTGCCCACTACAATGCATACCACCTTGGCAAATTCGGAAAAGATACCGGCGCGTTCAGAAAAAAGCATGGATGAGTCTGCATTTTCAACCTGGCTGCCCTTTAAAAACCTTGATTTCTTGTCCCACTCCATTTGCAAACGTTCTGTTAAAGAATGATAATCAGGCATTAATGGCACGGTTTCTATATCGACAAACAGGATGTGTTTTAAGTAATCCATCAAAAACGATAATTATATTTGTTATCGAAAGTAATAAACTAACCAATATCAATAACATATGAGTCAAGAACAAGCAAATCCAACGCCGCAAGGCACACCGCTAAAACCCGTTCAACCTCAGCCACCTAAAAAGAACAATACATGGCTGTATATAGGCATCATAGCAGTATTGCTGGGTACCAATATCTACCTGTTCAGCAGCCGAAGCAAAATGTCTTCCCAGTTGGACACGACTACCACACAATTCAATGAATCGGATTCTTCGCGCAAAGCTGTAGAAGGCGAATACAACGCCGCCTTGGCCCGCCTGGATGAGCTGGTTTCCAAGAACACGCAAATGGACAGTGTCATTACAGACCAGAATGGTGAAATAGCTAAATTGCGCAAGCAGATAGATGGCATCGTTAAAAACAAGAATGCTACGGCAGCCGACCTGGGCAAAGCTAAAAGGCTGATAGCTGAACTGAATGAAAAAACGAAAACTTACGAAGAACGTATAGCACAACTGGAAGCAGAAAATACCAACCTTACCAATACCAACACGATCATAACAAAAGAACGTGATTCTGCTGTAACACAGAATGTGGGCCTGCAACAAAAAGTGCGCATGGGTGCCGTATTACACGCATCCAACATCCGCATGACGCCCATAGACATACGCAGGGGTGGTAAGAAAGAAAAAGAAACCAGCAAGGCAGGCAGAACAGATGTAATGCGCATCATGTTTGACATAGATGAGAACCGCATAGCAGAAAGCGGCAAAAAAGATGTGCACCTGCGCATCAGCACCCCCGAAGGCCAATTGCTGAGCAATGCAGCTTATGGTTCCGGTGTAACTACCGATGCTGAAGGCCGTCCGCTAAACTATACGCTGGTGAAACAAGTAGACCTGCAAACTAACCAGCCCGTTAAAAAT
>CAMLKS010000070.1 GCA_946480675.1 uncultured Bacteroidota bacterium | reverse complement strand
ACATTTAGGTATTGCAGGCACATTAATATTCTTAGGTATTATTGGTGTTTTGAATTTCTACATGGTGGTGCGGCTGGCTTTTGATATGCTGCAGGATAAAAGGCAGGCATTTACCTTAGGATTATGCAGTGCTTTCATCTACTTCGGCAAGTGTTCCTTTATAGAGCTGCGCGGAACGATGTTTGACGGCATTGCCATCTTTCTATTGTTATGTGCGCTAAACTTTCGCAAGCCATTGCTCATAGCCCTGTTCGTATTTCTTGCAGCGTGGTGCGATGAGCGTGCTTTATTAGGCTCCGTCCTTGTATGGCTATATTATATGCTTCGGCAGCCGCAGGGCAATATCATTCAAAAATCATTCAGTACACATACCATTGGTGTGTATGTGGCATGGGTAGCTTATGCAGCCGTGCGCTACTTGCTGATGCGCACATACGGGCTAACCACTAGCCTGGAAGGTGTGGGATTGAGCGTATTGCTGAACCAGATAAACAATATACCCATGGGTATATGGAGCGCGCTGGAAGGCTTGTGGATACCTGTACTGTATGCAGGCATTATGCTATACCGCAACAAGCGATACTTTGAAATGCTGAAGTACGCAGGTATTTGCTGCATTATATTATTAGCAGGGCTGATGGTGGTAGACATTACCCGCAGTGTGGTGTACCTGTTCCCGGTGGTGTTTGCGGCTATTATCATATTGCAACGATATCTAAGTAAAGAAAAGCTGAACCAGTTATTATGGTTCGCGCTGATACTTTGCTTTGTGTACCCGGCCTACTATACCGGCGGCAAGAGCAGCATCTGGTGGACCTACCCCTTACCGCTGCAAATGCTACGCTTTATATAATGCGGGTAGCTACCGGGTTCTCTGTATCTATTCCTTTTATCTGAACGATACCGGGCTTTTTACCTTCTTCCAGCTTGCCAATTGCATCCTGCATTTGCAAAGCACGGGCACCATTGTAAGTACCCCAGCGCAGCAGGGTAGACCAATCGAGATTGGGATGGTGGCGCTTGAGTGTAGCCAGTTCAGCCAATATACTCAACTGGTGATTGGATGACAGGCTATCGGTACCTATGCAGATATTATTCGCATCGCGCACCAGTGTATCTATATCCGGCAGGCGGTTTTCTATATACAGGTTGGCATTCGGGCACAGGCACCAATATACATCGGGCAGCAGGCGCTGCGCCGCTATGATGTCCTGGCTGGTGGTATAGGTGTTGTGTACGAATATGAACTGGTGTGTGGGTGACAGCCAGCGCATATAAGTTTGAATTGAAGGCTTGCCAGATGGGTGAAAGAATGTATCATCTATACCCAAGCTGTGTAGCAGTGTTTGTATGCCGCCCTGCTTCGATATATAATATTCATCTTCCGCGGGGCTTTCCTGGTTGTGGATGGATATGACCGATTGCAGGTTGTGCTCATCTATCAGCTTAAACAATGCATAAGACACCGAATAGGGTGCATGCGGCACTATAGACTGGCGCAGTGTTTTGCCATCTGCCTGCTGTGCGGCAAAAGCATCGTATACCTGCTTAGCATTTTCAAACTGCTTTACCGGCATCTCGTTGAAGCCTATGGCCTCTACAAAACTGTGGAAGTGCATCTTATTCAGCGCACGCAGGTCGGCAGTATCATTCACATTGGTAATATCGCCAACGGCTACTATACCATTTGCCAGCATGGCATTGAAAGCTTCATGGCGTGCTGCTTTCTTTTGCTCATCGGTAAAGCCGAAACGGCTCTTCATTACCTGCTGCAAAAAAGGTACCAGCCCCGTGTGCTCCGGTATCACGCCTTTCATATGCGAAAGCTCGAGGTGGCAATGCACATTCACAAAACCGGGGGCCAGTATGCCTTCATAATACACTGCATCATGAATCACAGCGGGTTCGTGAATGGCAAATATGGCACCGTCATCGGTGGTTTCCACAACGCTGCCTGCAGGCAGCCAATTGATGCCATCATGTATGCGGGCAGCTGTTATCAGCATGTCTTAGCTCTTAAAATGTTTCAGTAAAACAACTTCGCGCTCGGTAAGGAAACGCCAGTTGCCGCGCGGCAGGTTTTTCTTGGTAAGCCCTGCATACATAACGCGGTCCAGCTTTTCTACCTCATACCCCAGCGATTCGAATATACGGCGAACGATACGGTTGCGGCCGCTGTGTATCTCCAGTCCTATCTCGTTCTTTTCATCAAGGTAAGATATAGCATCTACAAATACCTCGCCATCATCCAGCGTCAGGCCATTGGCTATCTTCTCGAAATCGGCTTTGGTAAGTGGTTTATCCAGCAATGCCTGGTATACTTTCTTGGTTTCGTAGCTGGGGTGCGATAGTTTTTGTGCCAGGTCGCCATCGTTGGTAAGCAGCAACAGGCCGGTTGTATTCCTATCGAGTCGCCCTACGGGGAACAACCTGTCGATGCCGGCATTGGCTACCAGGTCCATTACAGTATCCCTACCTTCCGGGTCATCGGTAGTGGTAATAAAGCCTTTGGGCTTATTTAATAATATATATACCCTTCCTTTGGTCGGGGTTAGTTTTTTACCAGCAATTGTTACCTGGTCAAACTCCTGCACACGGTAGCCGGGTTCCATCACCAGCTCACCATTCACCTTCACTTTACCTTGTTTTACCAGTTCAGCCGCTTCGCGCCTGCTACATTCGCCGCTGTGGGCTATGTATTTATTCAGCGTCATTTCTTTAGGTGCGTCATCACCCTCTTCATCATCCTTACGCTTTCTTTTCGTCAGCGGCTTTATTGTATTACCGGCTTTTTCTTCCTCTTCTTTTTTGCGGAAAGGGCCACTTACCTTTTTAGAACCTAATGGAAACGGCTTATCGAAATTATCATCGCGCCTGCCTTTTATCACTACTTTTTTATCTTCCAGCGATTTTTCAAATTCCTTAGGGGTCACGAAGTTCTTTTCGTAATCCTCTACAGGGCGTTCCACCTTATCTTCTTTGAAAACATTGCGCTCTGAGAAGCGTTTGCTGCTTTCAGGTTTATCTTTTTTATCAAAGTCCTTCTTAGGCTTGTCGTCCTTGCCAAAACGCTTGGGTTTATCACCGCCCTTAAAGTCTTTTTTAAATGATTTCTCGTCTTTCGAGAACTTATCTTCTTTATTGAACGAACGTTTTGGCCTTTCGCTATCGCCATCCCTTTTAAACCTGTCATCTTTACCAAATGAGCGCTTGGGCTTATCGAAGGATTTGTCATCGCGAGAGAAAGAACGCTTTGGCCTTTCGCTATCTCCATCCTTTTTAAACCTGTCATCTTTACCAAATGAGCGCTTGGGCTTATCGAAAGACTTATCATCGCGGGAAAAGGAACGCTTGGGCCTTTCACTATCGCCATCTCTTTTAAACCTGTCGTCCTTGCCAAAAGAGCGTTTGGGCTTATCGAAAGATTTATCGTCGCGAGAAAAAGAGCGCTTTGGCCTTTCGTCACCATCTTTTTTGAACCTGTCATCCTTGCCAAACGAACGCTTGGGCTTATCGAAAGGTTTATCGTCGCGGGAAAAGGAACGCCTGGGCCTGTCGGAACCTTCGTCATCGCGCGAAAAAGAACGTTTTGGCCTGTCGCCATCGTCCTTTCTTTTAAATCCACCGCTTTTACCGGCCCCACCCTTAAAGTCTTTTTTAAACCCTCCTTTACCATTCGATTTGCCGCTGCCGGAAGATGAATTATTTCTCATGCTTGTATCTTAATAAACGGCAAAGGTACAATCTTTGCACTGCAGGAAGGAATTTTGAAAAAATTTGCCTTATCCTGTAACTTTTTTTCCTGTGCCACGATTTACAAAGGAATGGAGCTGAATGAGTATAACACATGCGTAAAGGAATGGGCGGATGCCCTCTTCCGGTTTGCCTGCAAATGCACAGGCAACGAAGAGGACGCGCGGGATGTGGTTCAGAACAGCTTTGAGGTGTTGTGGCAGAAAAGGCAGGAAGTAGCAGCGGACAAGGCCAAACCGTTTCTCTTCCAGGTAGCTTACCGGCAATCTATAGACAATTTTCGCAAGCAGAGCCGCGTGAGCTATACAGAGCAGCCTGAGGATAGCAGGAGTGTGACACCGGGGCAAAGTGACCTGAAACGGGTATTGGAACGTGCACTGACCAAACTCGATGAACAGGCAAGGGCACTGGTACTGCTGAAGGATTATGAAGGGTATCGCTATGAAGAAATAGCGCAGATAACCGGACTGAATGAGACGCAGGTGAAAGTGTACCTGCACCGTGCCCGGAAGGTGCTGAAGGATTATTTAATAAGTGTTGAAAATATAATATAAATATTATGGTGACCTGGGAAAATTATGAGGAGTACATGATGATGGCGGCAGATGGCGAGCTGGGTGAACCCGAGCTGCAAGCACTGCAAGCCTTTGTGGCACAACACCCCGAGCTGAAACAGGAACTGGCAGCCTATATGGCTACCCGCCTGGTACCTGATGCGGAGCTGGTGTATGAAAATAAAGAGGCCCTGATGAAGAAGGGCGGCGGCCGTACCATGAGCCTGCGTAACTTATGGGTATATGGTGCAGCAGCAGCCGTGATACTGATGGTAGCCATAACTATAACAAAACAGAGAAGAAACGAGGAAGGCCCCTTGCCTGTAGCCCATAACCAAACGGCTACGCCGGCCCCCACTACACCGGATAGCGCAGAAGAGCTCCATTCAAATCCTGTGAACCCTGTTACTATCGAAAACGTAGCTACCAACAAGCAACCGGTGAAAGAAGAAAAGAAAACACCTGTTATAAAAAAACCGGCAACCCCTGCACAAAATGAATATATAGCTAAACAAAACCCGAAACCTGCTGAAAACAAAACACTGCCTACACCACCACCATTACAACCTGTACAAGAACAGCAACCCGAACCACAGATAGCCGTACAAGAACCTGCCTACGCCATGCCGGTAATAGAAAAGCCTGCCAAAGAAGAAATGATAGCCAGCGCTAATACCGGAAAAGGCCCAAAAGAAGAACTGCCCGGATGGCTGCCTATACGTGAGGATAAAAAGGAAGGTGCTACCCTTATAGCAAATGCAGTGAATGAAAAGCTGGAAAAGGTGAAAAAGCTAAAGGACAACTTTAAAAACACAGATATAGCTTTCAGAATAGGTGAAAGGGAATTCATAGTTAAACTTTAAAATCAATCATTTTTATGAAATTCATATACGGACTACTGGCTTTAATGCTTACAAACACAGCCGTACAAGCACAGGAAGAAAAGAAAGAAGCCGATAGCAGCAAAAGGAAAACCATTACTATAAATAAGAATGGCATACATATAGACACGACTGCTATGAAGGTGAAAAAAGAAGAGAAAGTATTTGAGGTAGAGTTTGGTATTGTAGATATCGGTATCAATACTATGCAAGACAATACAGACTACAACAGTGCAGCTGTTAAGAACTTTTTGCAGGTACCTGCCGATTTTCAGAACAGCAACCTGTTTACCATGCGCAGCGGTAAATCTGTTAACGTGAATGTGTATCCGCTGGTAGGTAAATTCAGGCTCCTGAAAACCAAACAGCAAAAGATATACATGTCTTTGGGATTAGGCTTGCAGATGTACAACTTTCGCTACAACAAAAACATCAGCTACCTGAATGAAGCGCAGCCAATGGTGATACTGGATAGCATAGGCTTTACTAAAAACAAGCTGGGCTTTACCTACCTGAGTGTACCTCTTGGCTTTACCTTCAAAACCAAACTGGCTGAAAAAGCATGGCTGGTATATGGCGTAGGTATTAGTGGTGGCTACCGTATAGCATCATGGACCAAACAGGTATCTGCGGAAAGAGGCAAAGACAAGAACCATGATAAGTTCAACTTCAACGATTTCAACAGCTGCATTACCGGCGAAATAGGGCTGGATGGCTACTTCAGGCTATATGCCAGCTACCAGCTTACCAACCTGCACGAAAGCGCACTGGAACAAAGGCCATTTTGCATAGGCATACGCATAGGTGGTATTTAATACGCAACGGACTTCAATATAAAAGCCCCGTATGTAGCGGGGCTTTTATATTTATTGCATGCTTTCAAAATATGCTTTGAGCGCTTCAGGATCGCGCAAAGTTTCCCAACCAATAGTGCCGACCATTACGATTATAAAGACTATGTAGGCTATACAAATAACCAACGCAATGTAGGCACATATCTTACCTGCTTTCAGGTTGCTATACGACCCGGGCGTGTACATCTGCGGATTGGCCAGGTAGCGCTTTTGATCTTTTGAAGCCAATACCAGGGTGATAATAGCAAATATCAACCCGCCGCCATAACAGCAGCAGCTTACAATAGAAATAATACCCAATATCAATACTGCCGTAGCATTGGGCAATGCAATCTGCGGCTGATTAGAATAATGCGATTGTTCCTGTGTTGTGTTTTCAATCATATCAATTGGTTTGTGGTTATTTTATAAATGTAATTGGCAATGATAATAACTGCCGTACCAAAATATAAACATTTCAGAATGATAGCACCATGGCGATAGCCAAATGAGAGGTGCAGTAATAAAAAAATAATGGTAGCTGCTATGAATATACCCGGCGGATATATATGCCAGCTATTAGCTATATCTCCTTTCAGCAAAGCTATCACAGAGCGCTGCAAGCCACAGCCCGGGCAATCTATAGTAAGTAGCTTTTTTGAAGGGCAGGAAAGCATATGATGTTCCAGCCAATGTGTAAAAGCGCTGTATGCTTTCATAAAAATATCGTTAAGCTACCCCTGCCAGTTGCTTATGCTTATCGCGCTCGGCTATCAGAATAGGGTGCGCCTCTCTGAATGTTGCTAGTATTTTATCCAGAAGCTGCAATATTTCCTCACGGCCTTCCTGCTTGCGGCCCAGCTCTTCTATACGCGCCAGTTGCTGGTGCATGTCACGTATCTTCACAATACCAACACTCGATTTTAAAAAGTGGGCCTGCTTATAGGTTGCCTCCCAGTCGTTTGTATCGCGTATCAACTGTTCCAATGTTTCCAATCCCTCTGGCGTGGTACCTAAAAATATATCCAGCAATTCGTATATATATTTAGCATCTCCCCCTGAAAGTTCCTGTAAAAATTTTAAGTCAATTAGCGGTTCCATAGGCGAAAAATACTTGAAATATGGTCTACAGGCAATAAATAATATAAATTAATCATTATGATTTTCGCCAATTTATTACTTCTACATTTATTCTTGTCATAGTAAAGGATTGAAAAACAATGATTTAAGATTTGAGATTATCGAATTTTATACATATTAATTTTACGACTAAACTCGAATAAAAAAAATATTAATAAAGTACTTAATCTAAGTTATTGCTTTATTACCTTTGCCTCTGCATATAGAGCCGCTTTATCACTAAATTATAGTGTATGAAAGGAATAACTGCGGTTGTTTTCATACGATTATAACTTAAAACATATGTACTATAGAATACGTATTTTACCCCGTTGGCTTATTTTTTTACTTGACCTTTTCTGCGTACAGCTATGTTTATTCCTGTCCTTCGTATTAAGGTTCAATTTTAACCTGCAGGATGTTGCTCATTATGAAATGTCGGTTATTCTCGGTGTTTCGCTTGCAGTAAACGGCATGCTCTTCTACCTGCTGAAAAGCTATGCAGGCATCATACGATATACCAATATTGAAGACACCTTTCGCCTGTTGATCGTCAATTCAATAGCTGCGGTATTCTATTTTTCTATCAATTTTATTGTTAACCAGTCATCGAGCAGTATACTACTGTTCCCCATATCGGTAGTTGTTATCAACTTCTTCATCACCAACTTTGTGCTGATAACCTACAGGCTATTAGTGCGCTATATATTTAAATACTACCAGCAGCACCAATTGGAAAGGGAGAAAATAAAAGCTGTGGTATATGACACGGGGGAGAATGGCTTGCAAACCAAAAAGGTTATCAACGATTTTCCCAGCAGTAATTTGCACGTGGTAGCTTTTATTGACGATATGCTGAGCAAAGGCGGTAAGCTGATGGAGGGGGTCCCCATATTCAGCAGTGATGAACAGAGCTTTGCCAAGCTGAAGCAGGAAAATGTAGAACTGCTGATCATTGCCAACCGCACTATCAGTAAAGATAAGCTTAACTACCTGGTAGACATCTCTTTAAAGTACGGTATAAAAGTGCAGCAAGTGCCGCCTGTACAACAATGGCTGGATGGCAAGTTGGATACTGACACACTAAAGGACATCAATATTGAAGACCTGCTGGAGCGTGAGGTGATACGTATAGATAATGACAGGATACATTTTGAGCTGAAAGGGAAGAAAATACTGGTAACCGGTGCGGCAGGCTCTATAGGTAGCGAGATGGTGCGGCAGTTGCTGAAATACAAGCCATCGCTCATCATCATGTGCGATAAAGCTGAAACGCCTATGCACAACCTGGTGCTGGAACTGCGCGAAAAACAGCAACAAAACAACGTAAAAGCCTATATAGGTGATATATGCGACCGCGTGCGCATGGAGCATCTTTTCGAGATTTACAATCCTGATGTAGTATTTCATGCGGCCGCTTACAAGCACGTACCCCTGATGGAAGACAATCCTTCTGTTGCTATACTGAATAATGTATATGGTACGCGCGTGCTGGCCGAGCTATCTGTACAATATGGAGTGGAAAAGTTTGTGATGGTATCGACAGACAAAGCGGTGAACCCAACAAACATTATGGGCGCATCGAAACGCATAGCAGAAATACTGACGCAGAGCTACTACAAGCACTTATTGACGAGCGAAGACATCATTAAGGAAAGCAGCATTACTAAATTTGTAACAACACGCTTTGGTAATGTACTGGGCTCTAATGGCTCTGTGATCCCAATATTCAAATCGCAACTGGAAAAAGGCGGCCCGCTAACAGTAACACACCCTGAAATAACGCGCTACTTCATGACCATACCTGAAGCCTGCCAGCTGGTAATTGAAGCCGGTGTGATGGGGCAGGGCAGCGAGATATTTGTGTTTGACATGGGTGAGCCGGTGAAGATATCTGACCTGGCAAAGAAGATCATAAAACTGGCAGGTAAAGAACCGGAGCTGGATATTAAAATAGTGTACACCGGCCTGCG
>CAMLKS010000069.1 GCA_946480675.1 uncultured Bacteroidota bacterium | reverse complement strand
TCCTGCCAGCTTTGTGAGGGTACAGATATGGTAGCTGCTGTGGCCGATGCTACGATGCCCATATTATGCCCCTGCCCTGCACTTTTCACCAGCAGGTCATCATCGCCTGATGGTAGTTTGCCCCATACATCCGTTTGCTGTGCTGCCAGCAGCGCTGCTTTAGTACAGGCAAGGTTTCGACCTACCGCCATATAGGGCATACCCGATAAGGCATAGCTTGTATATTGCATAAAGGTGTGCAGGGTTTCCCATCGGATAAATGCATTCAAGACGCCTTCTTCTTCAGCATACTTACCATACCCCCCTACCAATACCTTACCATTTTGTAAGGGCGCTACCATTTGCTGCAGCCAGGTATCGCTTGCAGGTACACAATCCGCATCGGTCATCAGTAATATATCGTGTTGTGCCTGTGTTACAGCTTTGCTAAGGGCAAACTTCTTACCCGGCAATGTCCTGGGTGCATCCATAGATATATGTATTACTTTCAGATGCGGATAACGGGCGACAAAGCCTTCCAGCACCTGCACCGTATGGTCAGTAGAGGCATCATTTACCACCACTACCTCGTAGTTATTAATACCCGAGGCATTACTGTATCTTTGCGCCAGTATTACCGGCAGGTTGCGTTGCAGGTTCTCAGCTTCATTTTTAGCACATATTATTACAGAAACAGGTTGAATATTGTCTGTCGCCGTTGGATTGGCAGCATTTATCCTGAATATGGCACTAAAGAATTGGAGTACATATACCAGCTGAATGGTAATGCATAAGAGAAATAACGCAAATATGGCCCCGGTGATCACGGCAGCAAAGAAACAAAATGGAATTTGAATTAGCAGCAAGGGATAATAACAGCAATGCACGGGCAGGTGTCATCACCACTGCACACGGCACTATAGAAACGCCCATCTTCATGCCGGTAGGCACGGTGGGCAGCGTAAAAGCAGTAACACAGCAACAACTGCGCGATGAGGTAAAGGCCGAAATAATACTGGGCAATACCTATCACCTGTACCTGCGCCCCGGTGTGGAAGTGCTGGAACAGGCAGGCGGATTACACAAATTCAATGGCTGGGATAAGCCTATACTTACCGATAGCGGCGGCTACCAGGTGTTTTCGCTGGCCAATAACCGTAAGCTGAAGGAGGAGGGTGCGGTATTCCAGTCGCATATAGACGGGTCGAGGCACTTATTTACGCCGGAGAACGTTATAGATATACAGCGCACGATAGGTGCCGATATTATCATGGCTTTTGATGAATGCCCGCCATACCCCAGTGAATATGATTACGCTAAAAAATCGATGGAGCTGACCCATAGATGGCTGGCCCGTTGCGTGCAGCGTATGAACGAAACTGAACCTAAGTATGGCTATGAGCAATCGCTCTTCCCTATAGTACAGGGCAGTACGTATAAAGACCTACGCGAGCAATCGGCAGACTTTAT
Organism: uncultured Bacteroidota bacterium; assembly: GCA_946480675.1. Next base: position 7,732 of record CAMLKS010000069.1, on the reverse strand, counting down.
AGCCGGTATGGACTGTGATGGTAATGCCATAGGTGGCCTTAGCGTGGGCGAACCTGAAGAAATGATGTACGAGATGTGTGCCCTGTGTACCGAACGCCTGCCTGCCGATAAGCCCCGCTACCTGATGGGTGTGGGTACTCCATGGAACATACTGGAGAACATAGCACTGGGCATTGATATGTTTGACTGTGTGATGCCTACCCGCAATGGCCGTAATGGTATGCTCTTTACATCGAAAGGGGTGGTGAATATTAAGAATAAGAAATGGGCTACCGATTTCAGCCCGATAGATGATGGCATAGACTGCCCTACCAGCAATTATTATACAAAAGCCTACCTGCGCCACCTGTTTGTGGCCAACGAGATACTGGGGCTGCAGATAGCCAGCATACACAACCTGGCTTTTTACCTGCATTTGGTAAAACAGGCACGCACCCATATTTTGCAGGGCGATTACAATAGCTGGAAAAACGAAATGGTACCGCACTTAAAACAAAGGTTGTAAATCCCGGATGAAGAAACTGGATTGGTATATCGTCAGGAAGTTTGTAGGCACCTTCTTTTTTGCCATAATGATATTGGCAGTGATAGCCTGTGTCATCGACCTTTCTGAAAAGCTGAATGACTTTATAGAGCATAAAGCCCCTATTTCGGCAGTGCTCAACTATTTCAAGAATTTCATACCGCATATATCAGCCCTGCTATTCCCGCTGTTCATTTTTATTGCTACTATCTTCTTTACATCCAAGCTGGCTTATAAATCGGAGATTATAGCTATACTGGCATCTGGGGTATCCTTCCAGCGTTTTTTGAGGCCCTATGTAGTGGGTGCTGCTTTTCTGTGTGTACTTTCTTACTGTGCCAACCACTGGGTAGTACCAGCGGCCAACAGGCAAAGGCTGGATTTTGAAAACAAATATGTACACGGTAAAACCTTTGCCAGCGACAGGAATGTACACCTGCGCCTTTCCAACAGCCTGTATGTGTATGTGATGACCTACGATTACCCTGCCAATACCGGCTACAACTTTACCGCCGAAATAATAAAGGGCAATAAGGTAACGGAGAAGATATATGCCGAGCGCATCAGCTACGATAGTGTAAAGAAAAACTGGAAGCTGTATAATGTGCGTACCCGTGTAAATGATGGCCTGAAGGAAAGCCTGAAATATGATGAAGAGCTGGTACGCGCCTACCCCTTTAAGCCCATGGACCTGGAAGAGGATGAGGCCGTAAAAGATGCACTGACCACACCCGAACTGAATAAATACATAGCCCGTGAAAAACTGCGGGGCAGGGAAACGCTCAATTTCTTTTATATAGAAAAGCACCGCCGTACGGCACAGCCCTTTGCAGGCTTTATACTTACCATGATAGGCGTATGTATTGCCAGCCGTAAGGTACGTGGCGGCAGCGGGCTGCATTTGGCTATAGGCATTGTCATCAGCGCGCTGTATATCATGGCCATGCAGTTTACTACTACCTTTTCGGCCAATACGGGTATGAGCCCCATACTGGCGGTATGGATACCCAATATCATCTTTGGTATCGTAGCTATTGTGCTATACCTGCGGCAGGTACGCTAAAAAAACTGAATTACATTAACGGGTGGGATGGCAATGGCTGGCCGGATGTGGACATATGGCTGTTGTTACGACGGCTGAGTATCAACTTTACCGTACGCAGAAAATCCTGTGTCGATTTATCTATGATTCTTTTACAACCTTTGGTAAAACGCGGAGAGCGCCTGCCCCTGTCTTCCTTATAGTCTTCCCTTATCCATACGGCACGGCGGGTAAGGTCATCGTGCAATACACGTACCTTATCCATCAGTTCTTCAAACGAGGGGGTGATACCCGTTTCTTCTATCTGGGCATATACTTCGGCAACATACGAATTCGTAACATTTTCAGCCAGTTTGGTGAACATGTCGAGAAATGGTCGTTGCCCCTTTAGGTATTCGGTGATATTGCCAAACATAATGGTTCGGGAATCTATATAAAGCAAATATAGGGGAATAAATTATAATATTGTCATTTCTCCGTATAACCGGCTCGGTTTTAACAAATAAGGGGCAGTTGCCTGAATAGTAAGCTTCATGGAAACCTTAAAAGAAAAAGAGATTGCGCATTCAGTTTATACCACTGTTAAACATATACTAAACCAACCTGAACAACTGGTATATGCTATGGTGTGGTAGTATCTTTAAAAAGACCACCTACCAAAACAGCAGCCAATGAAGAAGATACCAAGCACGCTTATCTTACTGGTAGCATCTTGTAGCGTATATAGCTGCAGTAGCCACTATAAAGCCCTCACTAAAGAAATAGCTGCCGATAAAATAGCCTATAGCCTGGATAGCATGTATGCGCCCATATTTCATATTAACAAGCACGTAAGCCGCACACGCCTGCCCGACCATATAAAAGCCATGAAAGCAGTGGGGTTTATAGACCTGCTGCCTGCCGATGACGGTATGCTGGAGATAAAGGTGCTGGACAAAGCACAACCTTATCTTGTAAAAGAAGCATCTGATGAACTACAGTTTACCCCCGGGTTGATGGATATAGAGGTGGTATCTATAAGGCAGAAAGGAAAGAACAGGGAGGGTAAGCCCGTGTACCTTGTACGCTATAAAGAACATGTGGTAAAAAGCGAATTTATAAGAGCATGGAAACCGCATTGCCTGAAACCGGGTATTGTATATAATGGGGAGGCCACATTTGTAGCAGACGGCAATAACTGGAAGATAATAGAATGGGACCTCTGATGCCTACACAGCTACAGGCATAGCCGCATAATGACCGCGCAGGTCTTCAAATATCTGCTCCAGCTCGGCAAGGCTTTCGGTAGATACCAGTCGCATACGGAATTCCTTTACGTGCGATAATCCTTTCAGGTAATTGGCATAGTGGCGGCGCATTTCCAGTATACCCAGCTTTTCACCCTTCCACCGCACGGCACCATGCAGGTGCTTCAGGCAGGCTGCTATACGCTCGTCCAGCGTAGGCGGTGGTAATAGTTCCCCGGTAGCCCTATAGTGTTTTATCTCGCGAAATATCCACGGGTAGCCTATGGCGGCACGGCCTATCATCACCCCATCCACACCATAGCGGTTCTTATATTCCACTGCCTTTTGCGGGCTATCTATATCACCATTGCCAAATATGGGTATCCGGATGCGGGGGTTGTTCTTCACCTTGCCTATCAGGGTCCAGTCGGCTTCGCCTTTATACATCTGCACGCGGGTGCGGCCGTGTATGGCCAGTGCCTGTATGCCCACATCCTGCAGGCGTTCGGCTACGGCTTCTATATTCTTGCTGTCCTCATCCCAGCCCAAGCGGGTCTTTACGGTTACGGGTAGTTTGGTGGCTTTTACTACAGCTTCAGTCAGGCGTACCATCAGGTCTATATCCTTCAGCACACCGGCACCTGCACCTTTACATACCACTTTTTTTACCGGGCAGCCAAAGTTAATGTCCAGCAAATCGGGGTTGGTAGCTTCTATTATACGGGCACTCATGGCAAGGGCTTCCTCATCCCCACCAAATATCTGTATGCCTATAGGGCGTTCATAATCAAATATATCCAGCTTCTGGCGGCTCTTGATGGCATCGCGTATCAACCCTTCTGATGATATAAATTCAGTGTACATCAGGTCGGCACCATTCTCTTTGCATACGGCACGGAAGGGCGGGTCACTCACATCTTCCATAGGTGCCAGCAACAGGGGGAAATCGCCCAGTTCTATATTACCGATTTTTGCCATCGAGGGCGCAAAGTTACGGCATTTCGGGTAGATATTGCCGCTTGCTTATACGTTTCAGCGTTTCACCATTTCACACCTGTATGCATGAAACAGTGAAACGGGTGAAATGAATGGAAATCATGTTTACTTATCTTTTTTATCTACAGGTTCCTGTTGTTTGCCCATATTGTCGGCCAGTTTAGCATCGGGGGTAATAGCACCCATTGCCACCTGCATTTTATTTTTGAAGCCCGATACCACCATATCATCGCCACGCATCAATGCTTCGTAGCCGTCTTTTGCCACATCTGCCGGGTCGGCCATATCGTCTTTATCCTGCACTGCTTTCGATTCTGTCATATCGGCCTTGTTGAAGAAATCGGTATCGGTAACACCGGGTAGCAATGCGGTTATGGTAACACCCGTATCTTTTACCTCGCTGCGTATCCCTTCAGTGAAAGATTGCACAAAGGCTTTGGTACCATGATACACGGCCTGCCACGGCCCCGGTGCTTTGCCTGCTATTGATGACAGGTTCAGTATTTTACCATCGCCACGGGCTACCATGTCTTTCAGGAATTTATGTGTAAGTACTACCAGGCTGCAGATGTTCAACTGTATGATGTCGAGATAACGTTGCAGGTCGCCATCTACAAACAGGCCATACTGCCCCTGTGCGGCATCGTTTACCAGTACATCTACTTTTAAGCCTTTTGCTTGTACTTCATTGTACAACTCTTCGGCTGCACTGGGCTCAAACAGGTCTTTGGCAATGACCGTAATGCGGCTGGAATGGGTACTCAGCTTGCGGGCTATTTCTTCCAGGTCTTCCTGCGAGCGGGAAACCAGTATCAGGTTGTAGCCATCCTGTGCAAATAGTTTTACCAGTTCGTAGCCTATACCGCTGGATGCACCGGTGATGAGTGCTGTTTTATCATTATGCTGTGTCATACTATCGCTTTTCAGGATGAGACCCGAAAAAGGTTATACCAAAGCACTGCAATAATTATATGGCGATGATAGCTGTTGAGTTACAAGGGTTTGGCTGTGTTACTACACCTGTGCAATTTGTGGAAGGGATTGGATTGGCATTAGGCTTATAGTAAGGCGCTTGCATTTCATTTGTTTCATATACGTTTCAGCGTTTCACGATTGTATATATGAAACAGTGAAACACGTGAAACAGGAAAATTCCATCACGTTCCGGCGTTCCATCATTCCACTACTGGAATATTGGAACAAGTGGAATATTGGAAATTGTGGAAACTACATACGCTATGCTGCAACTGTTTAAAAAGAACCTTACCGCATAAAATCACTTACCAATCGGTGTACCTCGTCTAAATGTGTTTCCAGCAGCATATGGCCACCATCCAATATGTGCACTTGTGCATCGGGCAGGTCTTTTTTGTAGCAAGGAGCTTCTTCCACACTGAAATACTCCTCTCGTGCTCCCCATATTATTAAAGCAGGTGGCTGATGGGTGCGGAAATATTGCTGGAAAACAGGGAACATCTTTATGTTGTTTTCATAATCCATGTTCAATTCAAATTGCATATCTATATTACCGGGGCGCTTCATCAATTCCCAATCCAGCATCGGTAATTCCGGGCTTATTCTATTCAGCATGTCATCGGGCAGGCCGGCTGTATACTCCATATTTACCCCCTGTTCACTAAGAAAGGCAGCTACTTTCTTCTTTTTCTCAGGTGTGGGGTGCTGCCAGTAGTCTAATGTTTCATTCCATTGCGGACCTATACCCTCATCATATGCATTGCCATTCTGTATCACCAGCTTTTGTATCCTTTCAGGCCGTTGCACACATATGCGTAAGCCTATAGGGCATCCATAATCGTGCAGGTACAAGCTGAATGATGACAGCCCGATAGCATCTGTAAACTTGCTGATACAAGACGATATATTGTTGAATGTATATTCAAACCGGCTGGAAGGTGGAAAATCACTGAAGCCAAAACCCGGATAATCGGGAGCTACAAGATGAAACCTATCGGATAAGAGCGTCATCAGGTTTTTAAACATAACAGACGAGGTGGGGAAACCATGCAGCAGTAGTATGGATGGGTTACCAATATCCCCAGCTTCCCGGTAAAAGATGTTGACACCTGATACTTGTATATGCTTATTATATATCTGCCTGCCCATACTGTGGTTCACAATAAAATCAGGCCTCGGAACATTACTCTTATGGTGTGCTCACGCTGCTCGTGGTACGGTGGGTGTGAGCACGTGAGCAACGTGAGCAAAATGATTATGTCTCAATAAAAAAACTGTTACGCTTACATACTACTATAATACTTCTTTGAATTACATATATAAATATTGATACTTTATATTATATACAAGATATGCTCACACTGCTCACGCCCTCACGATACAAGCAAGATGAGCACGTGAGCAAACACGAGCGCTCCAGCCTGCTCCCATTGCTCCAACAATGGGTATCGGGATTTGTGGAGCAAGTGGAGCAATATAGGTATCTATATCTCAATTGAATATTTATTACATACAACATATATTATATACTATTTACTTATTGATAATACTTTAATCTATTGCAAATACCACCTGCCTGCTCCATTGCTCCACAAAATCCACTGACAGTAACTGGAGCAGGTGGAGCAAAATTTCCACCTGTTCCACCATTTCCAATATTCCACTCATTCCACTATGGAACAAATGGAACGCTGGAACGTAATGGAATTCTTCATTTTACTTGTTTCACCTGTTTCACTGTTTCATATATACAACGGTGAAACAATGAAACGCATGAAACACTATTGAAACAAAATCGCCCGCTTTTTGTTAATATTATCTCTTGGCATACTATATGCAGATATATGGTTATTATGCGTTAGCTTTGCGCGCTGTATTTAAAACTTAACCACTCCGCCCGTGAGTAGTACTAGTAAAAACCTCAACAAGGCCTCGTTTGCCGGCATTATCATTGCCCTCGGTATCATTTACGGCGATATAGGTACATCTCCACTCTACGTTTTCAATGAAATATGTAATGGCAAGACCATCAGCGAATTGCTGATAATAGGTGGCCTTTCGTGTATCATATGGACGCTGACGCTGCAAACTACCATTAAGTATGTATTGCTAACCCTTAAAGCCGATAACAAGGGGGAAGGTGGTATCTTCTCGCTCTTTGCACTGGTGCGGCGGCATGGCAAGTGGACCGTGTTTCCCGCAATGATAGGTGGCGCTGCCCTATTAGCCGATGGTATGATAACCCCACCCATCTCTGTAGCATCTGCTGTAGAGGGACTGCGGAATATACCCGTACTGCACGACATCACCCACTGGACGATCGTAAACATCGTATTAGGTATTATCACCGTACTGTTCTTCTTTCAGCAATTTGGTACGGGTGCTATAGGAAAGGCCTTTGGCCCTATCATGACGCTGTGGTTCCTGATGCTGGCAGCGCTGGGCCTCTATCACATCAGCGACGACCTGACTATTCTTAAAGCGTTCAATCCATATTATGCTATAAAACTGCTTACCATCTATCCTAAAGGCTTTTGGATATTAGGGGCCGTATTCCTGTGTACTACAGGTGCCGAAGCACTGTATTCAGACCTGGGCCACTGTGGCCGTGGCAATATTCGTGTATCATGGATATTTGTAAAAACATCATTGATACTCAATTATCTGGGACAAGGCGCATGGCTGCTGACGCATAAAGGCATGGTGTGGGATGCTGAAGCTCAAAACCCATTCTATGAACTGATGCCTGAGTGGTTTTTATTACCGGGTATCATCATTGCTACTATGGCAGCTATCATCGCCAGCCAGGCATTGATATCAGGCTCCTTTACCCTAATAAGTGAGGCCATAAAACTGAACCTGTGGCCAAAAATGAAGATAAATTACCCTACGGCAGAACGTGGCCAGTTGTTTATACCGGGCATCAACTTCCTTTTGTTTGCAGGCTGTACTGTGGTAGTACTTATCTTT
>CAMLKS010000068.1 GCA_946480675.1 uncultured Bacteroidota bacterium | reverse complement strand
AACTGAATTAGCCAATAAATTATTCATGTACACCGATTACCATCGTTGGGTAGACCTGCTGAACGAAGTATTTACGGAAGATGTATGGGTAGACATGGCATCGGCAGGTGGCGGTGAACCAAAGACAATGAAAGCGAAAGACCTTTGCAGCATGTGGGCTGATGGTTTTACAGGGCTGGACAGTGTGCATCACCAGGCTGGCCATTATCTTACAACCATCGACGGAGATAATGCTGACATATTTGCGTACGCTGTGGCTTATCATTTAAAGACCAGTGCTACTAAAGGCACCACGCGCTCATTTGTTGGAAGCTACGACCTGAAAGCTGTGAAAACAGCCAATGGATGGCGGCTGAACCAATTTAAGTACAACCTGAAATTTATAGACGGGAACGCGACATTGGAATAATTATACCCTGCCCCACACTGCAGTGGCATTGCTGCCGCCAAATCCGGAGGCCATTTTCAACACATACTTAATATCAGCAGGTTGCTGTGTGGTGGTTACGTTTATAGCTACGGGCACACCCAGGTTTTCATACCCTGCAGAAGGTATCAATTGCTGATGTTGCAGGCTTTCTATTATCATAGCGCTTTCTAACACACCTGCGGCGCCCAGTGTATGCCCGCAATAGCCCTTCATACTGTGCAGCGGCACATCTTGCATACCGGTCACCCCAATGGCTTTAGACTCCATTTCATCATTGTATAAAGTAGCAGTACCGTGTGCAGATACCATATTGATATCTGTAGCTTTCACACCTGCTTCGCTCAATGCATTGTTGATAGCAAGCGCTAGTTCTTCCCCCGTACGTGATGGGCCGGAGATATGATTGGCATCATTGCTGGAGGACCCACCCAAAATAGTTGCGAGTGCCGTTTCCTCAGGCTGCGTGGTAAGTATAACAGTAGCACCTGCTTCACCAAGATTAATACCATGCCTTTCCACATCAAACGGACGGCAGGCTTTATTATCTATGGCGTGAAAAGACTGGAAACCATTCAGCACGAACTTAGATAACCTGTCGCAACCTATTATAATAGCATGCTTATACCTGCCTGCCTGCAGCATACGTTGTGCATATACGGTAGCCAATACGCCCGATACACATGCATGCGATATGACCATTGGTTTATGTGCATCATAGCCCAGTTCTTTAGCTATGATGTTAGCGCTGGTGCTTAGCAGCAGTCTTTCATCGGGCGCCTGCTCCAGCCATTCTATATTGCCTTTGGTAGTAGATAGTATGATGATGGTATCCTTTGCATCCAATTGCTGCTCTATAGAACGCAAAGCCTGCTTTGCAGAAAATATACATAGCTGCTCGAAAGGAGAAAGTACCTGGGCTGATTTCACCTCCGCCTGTATGCGTTGCCACATAGCGGCATCTATGCGTGATGCCCAGAATGGTGCATTGCTGTAGGTAGCATCTATATGTTCTGCTACACCTACCCTGCCTGCTGATACGGCTGCCCAATGAGCTTTTGTATCCAGCCCCAGTGCAGATGTTATATTCGTTGCTATCGCATACACCTTTGCTTTCATCCTAATCCTTCAACCATTTTTGTTTCCAGTCTATCATAAACTGTGGCAGTGTCCACATCAATTCGAGGCTTTCACGTTGCATAAATACCTGCATCGATTTGCCACTGGCTACCAGTTCATTTGTCTTGGCATCGTATATCGCATATTCAAACAGCAGCTTTGCTGCCGGCGAATCGATATAGGTTGTTTCCAACCGTATGCGGTGCCCATAGCGAAGGATGCGCTTGTAATCGCAATCTATCTTCACAACCGGTACTACTATATTGCTTCTGTAAAAATCAAGGTATTTTATTCCGAAGGCTTCGCCAAATGCTTCCCTGCCATCCTCGAAATAGCGGATGAAGTGGCCATGCCATACGATACCCAGCGGGTCGGCCTCGCTGAATTTCACTTCCAGTTCTGTAGTATGCGTTAGTCTTTTCTGCACCAATGCTCTTTATTATACTTCTTTATTTCTTCCAGCTTTTCCAGTCGCTCTTCACCGCCTTCAGGCCATTTGCAAATGTTTTGGCCCAATAGTTACGGAAACCAAAACCACCGCTTTTACCTGTTACACGTTTCGTAAGCAATACGGTCTTCGATTTCATATCTACAAAGGTAGCCCACATAGAGCCTTCTTCCTTGCCTTTGCTCAATCCTTCTACGAAGAACATGAACCCGATGCCGCTCTTGCCTTTGAAATCATACTTCTTAACAAGCGCAGCTACTTTTTGTTCGTCCAGCAGCTGGTACATGTTCGCATCGCTTTCAAAGAAATTACCTTTAATAGCGTTGTTTGCTTTCTCCGTTACATCGATAGCATAGTCTACCTCCGTACGCCTTACAGCATCAGCTACTTTATATTTGTCCTTCTCGTTTACAAACAGATTGTTCCATGCGGGGAAATATTTATCGCGCATCTGGCTATTGGTGATCTCACCGGCATCCTGCCATTGGGCAGCGTTGCCTATAAATTTCACTTGCGTAAAGTCGAGGCCCAGCCAGGTTATAGGCTGGCTTTCGTCAAATACATCAGCCTTGTTTTGTGCGCTTGTGTTTACAGTTATCAGCAGGGCTGCTATGTACAGTAATAACCTTTTCATAAGTGTATGTTTTAAGATTCTTGTAAAAATATTTTCAGTTCACAATTTGCTATTTCTGTTTCATTGAGATACACCCTACCCTGTACGATGTGCACATTCATCACCTGATTCATAAAAGTCACTTCTGTAATAATGGTATCGCCTGCTTTGGGCAATGCCATTATGTTCAGATTCTTTAGTGCACCTATAAAACCCACCACAGGTTCTTTTCCTTCCTGCTGCGCTTTGTAACCGGTGCCAGCTGCTGCCGTCTGTGCCATGTTCTCTACCAGCCCCGGTTCGGTAAACACACCATTCTCTACAAACAGGTGGCCTTCCGTTATTTCAAAGCTTGTGCTCGATACTTTTTCGTCTGCTTTCAGCAATTGTCCTATCATTACAAAAGGCGGACGTTGAGGTATCAGGTTTATAATATCGGGTGCATTCATTTTTTCCAAAAATCGTAATAATTAAACCATTGATGCGGGTATTTCTTCAGCATTTTTTCAAGTAGAACTACGTAACCGCCCAGCATGCGTTCCATGCCTGTAGTGCCGCGGCCCTCATACGTTTTACCCGGAAATGCATAGAAATGATAGTGAAAATTAGTCTCTTTAAAAGCAAAAACAAAACATACGGGTGCTTTCAGTTTTGATGCCAATATAAAGGGCCCGGCGGGAAACAGCGCTTCTTCTCCCAGGAAAGCATGCGTCATGGTGCGGTTGCCGGGGCGGAACCGGTCGGCATGCAGGCATATCAATTCATTCCTGTTCAGGGCTGCCGACATTTCGTAGATATGCGATTGGTCTTCTTTTATGAAAATGATATTGAAGGAACGTTTATTATCAAACTGCTCCATGTAGGCTTTTAGTTGTTCGCCCTCACCATCATACATCACAATATTGATGGGTGCTTCTACCCTTTCCAGCATATGCCCTGCCACTTCCCAGTTGCCCAGGTGGGCACTTACCAGCACACCGCCTTTGCCATCTTTTACCAGTTGCTCTATATTCTCTACCCCTTCGTGTGTAAAGGTTAGCTGCCCCCCTACGCCAGAGAGCACAGCTATTTTGTCTATCAGCGTTTGCCCGAAGATGATGAGATTCTTTTTTATGAGCCCCGCTGCCTCTGCAGCACTATAGCCCAGCCGCTGCGTGTACAGATAGTAAAGCGGACGTGTGGCCTGCTTCATAAACAGGCGGTAGTAATACGTAACAAAGGGCAGCAAAGCATATGCAGCTTTGAGCCCTCCAAATTTCAATAGCCCTACAAATATCCTGTATCCTAATGGTGTGCCGCGGGAGCGACCCTCCCATTTAGCATTATCAGGCATGTACTAGGCTGCTTGCAAACGATTGGAAACATAATCGTAGAAATCCTGAATAGTGTGCATTTGCTGGAAATCTTCCGGTTTTACTTTAAAACCGAAGTTCTGCTCTATCACCACTACAAGGTCGATATAATCAAGGCTGTCAAGATCCAGGGTAGCTTTCAGGTCGGCATCAGGTGTGATCGCTGCTGCTTCCACTTCAAAATCTTCCACCATAAATGCTTTTATGCGATCTATTATTTCCTGTTTCTCCATTAGTTATAAAACGTTTAGGGGTTCTGACGTTTTAATACGTGAACAATAACATAGTTGTTATTAATTAACGCATTATAAAGATGCAAAATTAATAAAACTAGTTGCATTCAGCAACAATAATGAAGCAGGATCAGAAATGTACGTCAATGACGCTATTCAGGGGTATATTCATACCACCTTTCAGCTGCAGGTAATTATCCGTGACAGACCATACCGTAGTACTTACCGTTCGCGGGCCCTGTGTGGTTTCAAAAGTTATACTTGTTTTGCCTTTGAATTCGTTTCCAAGGCGTGTAGCATATTGCAATTCTTTTTGCCAGTGGTCGGTATTATCTACAAAAGCAGGAACAATTTTGTATTGCGGTATTTCCTCTTTTGTTATTAGGGTTGCCATCATACACCAGATTTCTTTAGTAACTAAATTTACAATAATCCCCAATTAAAATAAAGGCTTGCAAATTAAAATTTACAAGCCTTTAGCATTTATTTTAAACCACAAAAATGTTGCCAGATTTTACTGTAGCTTCACTGTAAAGGTAGCTTCTACATCGGTTTCGCCACCTGCAGCATCCGGAGTGGTAGCTGTTTTGTTGGTAGGCTGGTGTTTCAGCGTGAGCGTTAGTGCACCATTACCTGCTGTGGCCGTATTGAATTTTATAGTTTGATTGAACGGGCTGCCATTAGCATCTTTACTACCATCACTAAAGCTGATAGCCCCATTGCCTGTAGCAGGGTTCGACTGGAAGAGAAACAGGTGCTCATCACTCTCACCTACTACTTCCTCTGTGAGGTTCTCAACAGGCGAAACTTTTTCATTCAGCAGTTCCACCGATACACTATATGTTTTACCTGGTGCCAGCACTACATCATCCTTTGTAATGTTGCCTTGCGTAGTGCTGCCAAAACCATTTTCCACTTTATAGGTGAATGTTTTACTGAAGCCGCCATCGCCCGTTACATTCAGCTTGATGGTTGTTATCAGTTCCTGCTCTACGGGCGCAGGTGTTTCCACTTTATCTTTTTTGCAGGCCGTGAACAGGATTGCAGACAGTGCAGTAAGGGAAGCAATTTTTACGAATGTATTTTTCATTATTAAAGTATTTAAATTGATTTGAAATTGTTATTAAAAATTAAATGGCAACCGTACACGCAATACTACATTGCGGCCCGGCTGGTCTATAAAATACCGGAATGCGTCCAGGTAATCGCGGTAACGGGTATTGAACAGGTTAGTAACCCCAAGGCTCACATACAACGGCTGTTTATGCAGCTGTAGTGTGGCACCTATTTCAGCATCGGCCAGCAGGTAAGCAGCAGGTGGACGCGGATAGTCTATAGAATCAAAATCATATGGTATCCTTTTTTGCTCAAACACATACCGGCCATTCAGGCTAATGTAGCAATCCTGCAACGTCTTGCTGATGTTCGTTGTGTACTTAATGCCTAACGACACCCTATCAGCAGGCATCAGTATCAGCCAGTCGTTCTTCGATACATTCCGGGCAAGCACGGTAGAGCCTTTGGCGTGTACCTTTAAATGGTTGTTGAATTTATATTGCAGCGAAACATCCGCACCATTCAGCCATGCATTGGTTTGCTTGTAGTTGAAGGTTTTAAAATACCCACGGATGGTAAGTATATCTGCTCCGGGCTCCAGGTAAATGTAATCGTTAATATACTGACTGTATAGCGATACATCGGCCGATAGCTTCTGGTTGATGTTGAAATCGGTTTCCAGGTTCAGGTTATACGAACGCTCGGGTTTCAGGTTTTTATCCCCTATCTCTATGCGTGCTGCACCGTGGTGCAGGCCGGCGCTAAATAGCTCGCTGGCCTGTGGCGCGCGCCATGCATTGGATAAGGTGGCGCTCCAGTGCCATCCGGGCTTCAACTGCTGGCGGAATGCGAGTGTACCAGACATGCTGTTGTAGTCAAACAGGTAATTCACTACCTGCTGGTTTTGCCCTTCGGGATTATACACATCATAGTTGCGATAGTCGAAACGCACGCCACCTTCCAGCATCCAGTCGTTCTTTCGGTAGCGTTCTATCAGGTAGGCCGCCGCTCCGGCAGAGCGGTAGTTGGGTATAAACAGCCTATCACCTGTCTGGAAAAAGTTTTCCTGGTATATACCATCTATACCCGCCTGCCCTGTTATGTCATGCCCCAACTTATGCTCCAGGTTCAGGTTCAGTGTTTGGGTGTTCAGCGTAAGGTTTAGTTGTGCCTTATCGCTGTTTACCCGCATCACATCATATTCCTGCCTGTAGTTGTGCTGGTAGGCATATACCAGGTCCCAGTGGCCTATTTTGCTATCGGCATACAGCTTGGCTTTTACAAGGTCGTGGGTCACATGCTGCATCGGCCTGTCTATATCATAGCTAAAACCCGACTGCACCAGTGGCACCGGGCTCTTGATGGCCGCCATCAGGTCTTTTTCATTGCCCGTATGCGAACCACGATAAATACCCAGTCTGGTGTTGAACCTGCTATAGAATACCTCTGCACCATAGTGCAGCTTCTTGTAAGCTATAGCACCCGAAAAGTTGTTTTCTTCCACCCCCGTATTGGCTACCCAATAACCGGGTATGCGGTAATTGCCACCTTTCTTAAAAGTACCCTGCACCCGGATGCCCAGGCCCGGCACCGCTTTAAAACCATGTTGCAGCATGGCCGATGCTACGCCCATACGGTTGTTGCTAAAGCCGGCAAGGTTCACCTCGCCATCCCAGCCCGCATTGGTGCGTACGGCAGCAGGCTCTACCAGCACTACGCCGCCTATGGCATCGGTACCATAGCGCACACTTGCAGCGCCTTTCAGGACGGTGATGTTATTAGCAAGAAACGGGTCGATATTCGGTGCATGCTCGCCCCCCCACTGCTGGTCTTCCTGGCGGATGCCATTATTCAGCAGCACAATACGGTTGCTATGCAGCCCGTGTATCACCGGCTTGGCTATAGTGGCCCCGTTTGAAATAACAGAAACCCCATTTACCGCCTGCAGCATATCGCCCAGTGTTTTGCCGCTATTGGCAGCTATATCACTTTGTTTTAGCTGGTCTTTGCTTTGAATGATAGTATGCGTATGCTCATCGGTTACCACTACTTCATCCAGCATATTGGCGGTATGTGCCAGTTTAAACTTTAAGGTAGCATTCGCGGTCACATGCAGTTGCTGCACCAGGTGCTCATACCCGGCAGCATGAAAATGTATGTGATATACACCTGCACATGCCTTATCTATCGTAAACCTGCCGTCTTCATCGGCTTCAAACTCACGATGCGTTTCATCTATGTAAACAGATACCGGGAACAACGGTCGCCCGCTATGGCTTTCCACCACCAGGCATTTTATTGTATAGCCGCAACTATCCTGCTGTGCAAACAGCGGCATACTGCAGCATAGCCATACTACTATGGCAGCTAAGGAACGATACATATCGCTCTTGTATTAATAGTAAAAAATACTCTTATGCCCTATGGCATGAGTTTATATAAACTTTAGGAAAACAATGTGGCGGGCGGGCCACGCAGGAAGGCAGTAGGTGTTGTAGCACCTATGTAGCTATGAAAGGGAACCGTACGATAAGATGCATATACCTGTGGTATATATACAATCCTTATTTGCTGATAATCGTTGATAAATGCCGGAAGCGAATCGCCCAGGAAGCTACAGTGATGGTGTTCACTTTCTATTACAAAACCACTGTTGTGGCTGTGTGTGCAAACCGTATCTGTATGGTCGGTAAAAAGGTGAATGAACTCTTTAGCAGTGCCGCCAAACAGCAGCAATATGGCGAGCCATACACTAAGCGCTATATGAGTTATCTTTTTCATCAAAAACCACTGCAAATATACGCTAAATGCAAGCGCGCAGCTACCCCACAAGGGGTGATACTACTTTACCGTTTCTTTATCTTTTTTCTTCCTTTTTTGAAAATTGATATCGTAGCCTATCAGGCCTATCACTTCGGCATAGTTGAATTTGTGGCTTATTTTACCACCATCGCCTACGGTCAGTACATTCATATAGTTGGCATGGCCGCCTTTAACTGTAGCCTCCAGGAAGAAATTGCGGAATGGATAGTAGCGCAACCCACCTTCCAGGCCCAGAATATAGCCCGCAACGTGAAATTTATTATCAAGCCTTTTGCCCTGTAATATGATGTCTGACTTTGGCACTACGATACCAGCCCCGGCCTTCCATATTACAGATGCTCTTGTGTAATCTTTCTTTTTATGCGTAAGCAGTGCATGCTGGCCTACATAATTGATATGATAAAAGTTAGCACCATTGGTATGCTCCAGGTGCATAAAGTACGGACGTATGGTATCTACTTTATCTATAGCTTCCCCATTCAGCTGCCCTTTTATACGCAGATACTGGTTATCAGTTACCACGTATTTAGCATGGTCATAATTTATCTCTACGGCATGTGTATGCTTCTTATTCAGGTACACACCTATCCGGTAAGAGTTTTGAGGGATCGTAATATCTATAGGGTTGCTCCAGAAGCCGGAAAAATCGGGTTTATCTTTTGCTTTCGCATCATAGATGGTAAAGTCATACTTATTGCCGTTTTTGAAGTGGAGATCGCTTTTGCTGTACCAGTCGCGATTATAGCCCCATTGAAAATACATACCACTGAAAACGGACTTATCTAACAGGCGCGCAAATGAACTGTTAACTGTGAATAACAGGCACAAAAAGGCAAACAATGATTTTTGCATACAGTATGGGGAACTTGGTCGCTGCAAAATTACGGGACTATTTCCACCAAATATTCATAACAATAAATAACTTATACTTAAGCACATTCCGAATGTAAAACTGCCGCAGTTATCGCTGCGGCAGTTCAATTAGACTATTATTTATGGCAGATACTATCCCGGTATCCTTGCCATGTATTTGCTCATTTCTTTCAGCTGGCTTACTACCTGCTCGTTAGTAGGTTTACAACTCTTCGCTTTGCTAAAGTACATTTTGGCACTCTTAAAGTCGCGCCTGCTCAGGTATATACTGCTTATCTGCAAAAAGGCCGTTGCTTTACTGTCTTCGTCTGGCAGACCTATTTTTACTGCCTTACGCAGGTTTTCCAGTGCTTCTTTGGTGTTACCTTTTTTATA